>JAGLQQ010000151.1 GCA_023136735.1 Candidatus Omnitrophota bacterium
GTGGTTTTTTTTGCCTGTATATATTTAATACGCCATGGTGCCCATAAATGATCCATATTATATCCTTATTCAAAGCGCGAGCATTCCTTACACAGAAATTATTTCAGCTTCTATCTTATCGCTGATTTTCAAAATTCCGATGGTCTTTTTCTTAGCCATAACAGTGTCAGTAGCGCTTCCGGGGTTGAAAAACAAAACTCCGTTTTTAATTTCGTTGACTGGTATATGAGAATGTCCGAAAATTATCGCGTCTACATTCTTGAACTCATTGGCTACACGCTCAAGCAGTCTTTTTGGCGCCCCGCTTCCGTGAGTTACTCCGATTCTGAATTCACCTACAGTAATGACTTTTTTAAACGGCAATCTGCCCTGGGGTATTTCAGAATCCATATTACCGCGCACTGCTTCAATATTAGGCGTGATAAGAGCGAGTTGTTCAAGCACGCCAAGCTCGGTAATATCACCCGCGTGAATGATCATATCAGCCCCGCTGAAATGCGCTATTATATTGTCTGGAATTTGTCCGCAGTTACCTGGAATATGTGTGTCAGATATTACACCAATTTTCATTTCATCACCCTTGGTTTTTCAAATATAGAAAAAAGATTATTTACAGTATTTTGATCCCATATCCAGACTTTAGCCTCAAGCGCTTTAAGCCGAGCGGTAGGATCTATGCCGTCAAGGGCAATAAGAATTTTCTTTACGCAGTCTTTTCGCTTCGCATTCTCAAGATATGTGCCTATTTTGGCCTCATCAATGAAACCTTCTTCAATAGCGCAAAACCATATTTTTTTCAAGCGCCTGGCAAAAACTTGCGACAATCCATTATGCTCTTTTATAACGATTTCATCGAAATGTGTCAACATAAACCTTTTATTATCAAGCTCTACAATATCATTTTCGAATTTTTCAAACAACTCCTTTAATCTATCAGTTATTTTCTTTTTAGACTCCAATGAAAATTCGAGCATTAATTTTTCAATCTCGTCCTCGAAATTACTAGCAGCATTGGCCCTGTCCATATTAAATGAATTCTGCCGCGGAGAAAGAACCAGCTTTAACCAGTGCGCGAGCAGCGGATCATTAATGCAGTTGAAAACTCCCTTTTTTGTTGTTACATCCCATTGGATAAGCTTGTTTATATGGCGGTTGACTTCCGCTGTTTTGCGGTTAATATGTTTGCTGATTTGAGACGGCTTTTTTATTCCTTTAGCCAGTGACAAAAGTATTGCCGGATAAAGATTGCTCTGGTTTATGTTTAATAAACCATGATATTTATTATTGAAATACTGATTTAAAATTCCGTGGTTTTTGCGCAGAGTCTCCCCCAGCGCGATGATTACGATTTTTTCTGTTACCTTATCAATCTTCCCATCGTGACATAAAAACTTGATCTGTTCTGTGATGATATTAAGGTAAAAAGGATAACCTCCGGTCAAATATATAAGAAATCTTTTTAATTCACCATTTATTTTAACATTTCCCATTCTCTTAGTGATGAAGCTTCCCGCAGTTTTAGTATCTAAAGGCTGCAGATTTATTATCTCAAAATTTCCGAATAAAAGACTGAGTTTTTTATTAAGGATATTATAAGCCTGATGCGATGAGGAGCTGAGCATAATATACATAGTGTTCTTCTGAACCATAATTTTATTGCTTAGCTCAAAGTATGGTTTTTCCAATCCAAAATTATCCAAATTTTGAAATTCATCAAATATTAACAGTATTGGTTTTTTTGTTTCATCATATAAAAATTGTGGTAGTTCAAGTATCAGAGAGAATATTTCATCCTTTGGGGCGGATTCTTTTAATAATTTGTTTATATGAGTGATTGCTCGAACAGTCTTTGGTATTTTTGGCCTGCTAACACTAACTAGAAAATCGAAATTGTCCTCAAGCTTCTTTTGTTCACTCATCAAAAATTGATATAGCAGGATTCCCATGAAGTTCTTGGCGAAAACTTCCAAAGACCTCGGTTTTAGAGAAATGTAAATGGGAATGATTTTATTATCATTGTAATGACGCAGAAGATTTAAAATGAGAGATGTTTTTCCTAGGCTCTGAGGACCGACAATTGCCATGTTTTGCCGGTATTTGTTTTTCAGGCCATTTACTCTTCTTAATAAAAGTTCGAGTATCTCTGGTCTTTCAAAATTTTCTCTAGCAGGTATTTGTATGTTTTCCATTGGCTTAGTTTTCAATTAAGGTAAATAAAGTAAAGGATTTTGCGCCTTATTGTTCTTTCTTAGCTCAAAGTGGACTATAGAACGTGAAGTCCTTCCTGTACTTCCCGCGTAAGCTATTGTCTGTCCTTGCTTGACATAATCTCCGGCTTTTACCAGATTTTTCTGATTATTGGCATATATGGTTGAGAATTTTTCAGTGTGTTCAATTATTATAGTTTTTCCAAAACCGCGCATATTCGAGGAAGTAAAAACAACATTTCCTGCCTCTGAAGCGCTTATAGCCGCGCCCGGCCTGGTAATTATATCAATGCCCTGGTTCTTTACTATTTTCTTTGGCTGATTAAAACAGCTGGCTAGTTCTCCATTATAAGGCCAAATAAAAGAGGCAGAGTGGATGGATATCTGCTTAATCTTTTTTTCTTTTCGAAAAGAGTCTGGAATAAATATTTTCTGCCC
>JAGLQQ010000152.1 GCA_023136735.1 Candidatus Omnitrophota bacterium
CCATGAGCTATCAGCCATCAGCTATCAGCCATTTAGCCATCAGCCAGCATGCTTTTCATGCTCAATGCTTTTCATTCGTAACTCATAACTCATAATTCATAACTAATAATTAGTAACTCGTTCTTCGTTTTTGATTATGGAGCGGGCGAAGGGAATCGAACCCTCATATTCAGCTTGGGAAGCTGATGTTCTACCACTGAACTACGCCCGCATTTTCAAGTTAAAAGTTGAAAGTTAAAAGTTGAAAGTTAAAAACTAATAACTACCAATTACCAACTGACAAGTAAAAAGTTAAAAGTAAAAAGTTTAAAAATAGACACAAGACACATGTCGCAAGGTCACAAGAAAAAACTAAAAGAAAGGCATCCTATTTTTTTCCTTTTAACTTATAACTAGTAATTAGTAATTCGTAACTATTTTTCCTGCTTTTGTTTTACTTTACTTTGGTTTTTGTTTTACTTTTGCTTTTGTTTTTGCCATGAGCTATCAGCCATCAGCCAGCATGCTTTTCATGCTCAATGCTTTTCCCATCAGCTATCAGCCATCAGCTATCAGCCATTTAGCCATCAGCCATGAGCTAAGCGCTTTCTGCTTTACGCTATTAGCCATGAGCTATTAGCCATGAGCCATTAGCCATTTAGCTGTAAGCTAAATCCGCTTTTCACTCATAACTCATAATTCGTAACTATATTCGTCATGCGTAACTCATAATTCATAATTAGTAATTCGTAACTTATTCTCCATCCATTAGCTTCATGGAACAAAAATCACCGCACATTGTACAGACATCTTTTGTTTTTGGCGTAGATGATGCTCTGCTCATCTTTGCCTTATGCGGATCAAATGACATTGCGATTTGCTGCTGCCATTTTCTTTTTCTTCTGGCAATGCTCATGGCTTTGTCTTTAGCCCATGCCTGAGTGTTTCCTCTGGCTAGATCTCCGCTATGAGCCGCTATTTTGCTGGCAATAACTCCCTGCTTTATATCATCAAGGTTAGGAAGTTTGAGATGTTCAGCCGGAGTAACAAAACATAGGTAGTCAGCGCCGTGTGCGGCAGCAATAGCTGATCCAATGGCAGCGCTAATATGATCATAACCTAGCCCGATATCGGTTACTAAGGGGCCAAGAATATAAAACGGTGCTCCGTGAGTGTATTTTTTCTGCAGCAATATATTTTTCTTGATCTGGTTTATCGGTATATGACCAGGTCCTTCGATCATTACCTGTACGCCGGCATTTTGTGCTCTTTTGGCCAGTTTTCCGAGTAACTTCAGCTCAGCTATTTGCGGCTTATCTGTCGCGTCCAGAATTGTTCCGGGCCTTAGGCCGTCACCTAGGCTTAAAGTAATGTCATAGTCTCTGGCGATTTTAAGGACTTCATCAAAGTGCTCGAATAAAGGATTTTCCTTTTTATTTTTTTTTATCCAGCTGGCGGTCATCGCTCCCCCGCGGCTTACTATTCCCATGAGGCGAGGGTATTTATCTAAGCAATCAATCGTTTTTTTAGTGATTCCGCAGTGGAGGGTAAAAAAATCAACTCCGCCCTCAGCTTGAATTTTCAATACATCGAAAATATCGTTCTTGGTCATTTTCAAAAAAGACCCGTACTTTTTTTTAGCGTTTATCGCGGCCTCATATATGGGCACTGTGCCGATGGGTACGCTTGAATGCGCCAGAATAGAATTTTGAATTTTTCTGATATCTCCACCCACGCTTAAATCCATCACCGTATCCGCGCCGAAAGTAATTGCTGTTTTAAGCTTTTTGATCTCACCTTTTAAATCGATATCATCAGGTGATGTTCCGAGGTTGGCGTTTATTTTTACGCTCATCATTTTGCCGATGCCGCAAGGAGATTCAAGCTTTCGTTTGCAGTTTGCCGGGATAACAACTTTACCTTCAGCAATCAGCTTTATAAGTTTTTTTTTGTCGATGTTTTCTTTTTTAGCGATCCTATTTATTAAAGCGGTACTTTTACCAGTTCTTGCGATATCAACTAATGTTTTCATGAGTAATCTTCTATTATTTAGCGGTTAACGGAATTGTAATACACGAGGATTTGCTGGTTAAGAATTGCTGAAAAGCGGATTGTTTTATTAGTAATGAATAGAAGGACTAAGTATATAGACGCTTACTGCTTTATAGGCAAGATCTCAAAAAGATAAATGCGGCTGCTGCTTGCTGCGAACTGCTTATCCTAGCTTTTTTTCGCCTATTGTCCTTTAATTATTCGCAAAGCTGTAAAACAATCCGTTATATTCAATCCGGAAAAAACAACCGGTTCAATCCATTAATTTAAAATGCTTACTCATTTAAACGCAAATCCAAAATTCTTATCCTTTATTATCGCATAATATTGTGATTTTTTCAATAGCTTCTTTTTCTATATGGTAAAGTCTATATCTAAGTTTTTTGAAGCCTAAAGAGGTTTTTTTGTCATAAAGCTTGAAGAATTCCTCAAGTACTCTGATTGACTCTTTAGCTCTTTGAGCATTTGCCAGAAAAACGTCCGCGATGTTTCTTCTTTTAAGCTCGCTATCTGTGGTTTTCTTGCCCACATCCTCATTTATCTGCCGCTCTTTTAGGATTTTTCCTTTTGCGTTAAAACCGCTTACCTCAATTTGCTTTGTTATCTCATGGCGGACTTTTTTTGTCTGTTCTGTCAATTTTTTATCATCGATAATAAATCGCAAAATATCTTCAACCACACGCAAACCTTCCTTCACCCGGTTAAGGTTAGCGTCGATAAGTCTGTAAATTTTTTTATTAGAGAATGTGTTTTTTAGCAATTTTTTCTATTATTTTTGAAGTTGAATAACCTTTGAGAAAGTCCGCTCTAAGTACTTTGCCGCCATACTTTTTTAATATGCCGGCGCCGACGATACTGCCGGTTTTCCAATCAGACCCTTTGATTAGTACATCAGGTTTTAGTTTTTTTATCAGGTTAAGTGGTGTTGACTCATTAAATACACAAACGAAATCAACACTTTCAAGTGCCGCGAGGATTCCTGCCCGATCTTTTTCTGAAATTATGGGTCTTGTTGGACCTTTGATTCTTTTTATGGAAGATGTACTGTTGAGGCCGACTATTAAAATGTCACCCTTTTTTTTTGCGTCCTCTAAGTACTTTACATGGCCGAAATGGATAATATCAAAACATCCATTTGTGAAAACAATTTTTTTTCCTTGTTTTTTTAATTTTGAAACGATATTAACCAGGATTTCAGCTTTTTTTATTTTTGATTTAATCATCAGATTTTTTGGTTCTTTCTTAAACTTTGTGATAAATATTCGGTTCTTTCGCGAATTTTGTGACAAATCACATTCTTTTGCGGTGAAGAGAATCGATTAGCTTACAAATAAAGGTTCTTTCGCATTAAATGTGAAGAATATTGTATAAGTGAA
>JAGLQQ010000153.1 GCA_023136735.1 Candidatus Omnitrophota bacterium
TAATGGGCCCATTATTCAAAGATCTTTTTTAAAATTTTTTCAAATTTACTAGAAATAAGCTCTGTAGCTGCTTTAATATTCTGGCTCTCAATATCCAGGCAATGCACATAAATATATCCTTTATCCGCATCAATATCAACCGTGCTTGCCCCGGGGGAAAACGTTATTGAATTAGCCAGCAAAGCCAGCCCGATCTCACTTTTAATTTTCGTCCTAATCTTTAAAATCCCTGGATTTAAGGGAACATTTACCTTAGTTACTCTATAAATAATATCAATATTAGCTCTTATCACTTCAACTAAAAGCACCAAGAGGTAATAGCCTATCCATAAATAGCGCTTTGCATGCGCAACAATATGGGGTCTATGCACAAAAATATTACCAATCGCCATAGCCACGCACATGCTGGCTATAACACCAGCCAAAAACCAATAGACATCAATCGGCCAGTTCATGCCGATCCAGATAAGCATACAAAAAATAAATAGTACTATTTTGCTCTTCATCCTACTTCCATAATATATGTTGAGAGTAACTGTGTTTTTGTGAAATAAGCTTTACAGCCGGATCAAGAAAAGCCTCTCTTGCACTGCTAAGCCATAAAATACCACTAAATAGTGAAAAACATACTAGAATTATCATACATAATCGCATCAAAAAAGGAACTTCCAAAGCCGCAAAATCACTTTTCTTTTTATCTCCTCTTACCATTCCTGCAGTTTGAATTTTAAGAAAAGATACCGCATTAAGTATCAGCACAATAACTATAATCAGACAGTTACCTTTATATCCTGCAATCCACGCCGCAGTAATAATTATCATTTTGCTCCAAAATCCATTAAAAGGTGGAATCCCTATAACAGACAATGCCCCAATAACAGAAGCACCCTTAGTAAGCGGCATAGTTTTAAAAGTAATATCTATATTTTTCTCATCGCTATGTTTCCGAGCATAATCCATTGCCCCAGCAGAGGCATAAAGCAATGACGATGATATCGCGTGGCTGATCATATGTAAAAAAGCACCGGCGATTGCCAGCTTTGTTCCAATTCCAATCCCCAGGACGACAAATCCAAGTTCACTAATGCAATTGTAGCTCAGAAACCTTTTAATATTTTTCTCCCGCAAAGAAAACAGAGCACCAATAATCATGGAGAGAATTCCCATTATCATCATTAAAGATAATAGTCTTGGGGTAATACCAACCATATTGAAAAATATTCTCAACATCGGATATATACCCAAAACAGGCATAATAAGCGCTGAGAGCATCATTACAACAGGAGCCGGCGCAAAAGCATGCGCATCCACTACCCAGAAATGAAATGGGACCAGACCTACTTTCAAAGCAAATCCTGTCAAAAAAAGCAGGCTTATAAAAATAATAACAATATTATTATTTAAGAGCATATTACCGGCTTGGTTTCTAATGCCAAGCTGAAGGGACACATCAGCAATAGACAATGTTGAGAGATAATTGTAACTAATAGCAATACCCAAAAGTATAAGCACAGACGATATCATCCCCATACGCATATAGCCAAATGCGCCATATAGAGCTCCACCTTCCAAACTAATGCTAACCAGCGCATAACTAGCAATAGCGGAAATCTCAAGGAATACAAAAAGCGTAAAAATATCTCCAGCTAAGACAACACCGCTTATACCAGACATGAGCAGTAGAAATAGAGTATAATATTTCCACTTATCAAAAGAATTTTTCATATATGCAATTGAATATAACAGGCAAAGAAATGATATAAAATAGACGATCCCCAGCATAAAAACTGCCAGGCCATCTACTATCAGATTAATTCCTTCAGGCATAGACCAGCCGCCAATTTCATAAACAATAGAGCCTGAATTTGCTATGGCACATAATACATTCTTATATAAATAAATAATCAGACAAATGGCAAGAATGCTTATAATCCCCGCTACAGGGCTTCTTTTTCTCGCCACTGCCACAATAAGAAAAACTCCCAGCAATGGAACTATAATCAATAATGGAATTTCCAGCATAATCTAGTCTTCTATTTCTTCCTTCATTTTTGTTATGTCAAATGTTCCAAACTTCTGATAAAGCCTGATAGCCACAACACAAAGCAATGCGATACCTGCTGCACCCACTATAATCGAAATCAAAACAAGTGTTTGAGGCAGGGGATCAACCATGACTGCCTTCTGCATATTATTACTCAAATCCAAAACAGGCGCACGCCCATGGCGCCGGAATCCAGAGGCGATAAGAAAGATATGAATTGCATAGCTTGAAATCATCATGCTCATAATAAGCTTAATGATATTTTTCTTTACCAGCAATCCGTACATTCCTACCCCAAAGAGGACAAAGCAAAGTAGATAAATCATTTATCAGACCCTTTTCTTACCTGCAGCATTATTAAAGTAATAAAAATAGTATAAACCCCAGAGCCAACTAAAAGGCAAATAGCAATATTAAACAAAGGTATGATATTAGCCTTTAAAATACCGAATTTCCCCTCATTATCCATAAAATGAGTGGAAAACAAATTTCCGCCAATTAGCCCAATCAGCCCCAAGAATAGAAACATCATCATCCCTAATGTTGCTATCATGGTTATCCGTTTGCGATTTATATTCTTTAATGCGGTTTCCTTACCAAAAGCAAGAATTAAGCTAAGAAGAGCTAAAGCTATAGCTCCTCCACCCGCAACCCCACCGCCAGGCACTAAGTGCCCTTTGAGCGCCACATTTATGCCAAATAGAAAAACTATCCCCACCGTAAGTCTAGTAACTGTTTTAACGATGATTCCCATACCCTTGGATTGATCAAAATAATATTGTCTTTTTTCCACACTCATATCAATCTTTTTCCTGTGATCTTTGTCTGCCGATAGCCAATACACCGATTACCGCGGTAAAAAGCGCGATCATTGCCCCAAAAGTATCAAAAATTCTGTAATCAAGGCTGATTTTAGAAACTAGGTTAACTACATCTGTACTATTTAAAGCATTTTTCAGATAAGTCTGACTTACCCACATTATAGGCTTGCCAAAAATCGGCAGATTATTCACAACCTCATCAGCAAAGTTTATAAATACAGCCAGTCCGATAATAACGATAATAAATATCCCAAATTCTTTTTTACTATTAATGAATCTAACATCCTTGGATATTGTCGCTCTGATTAAGATAAGCACCAACAATATCTGTACAATTAGCTGTGTCATTGCCAAATCAGGAGCTTTAAGCATAATAAACCCAATTGATAAACATACACCCACAGTACCCACCAGAATTACACTGGAAAGCAGATCCCTGACTTCCAAGGCAATGATAGAGCCGATTATCATTAATATCAGTAATATATATAGTTCTATCATAGTTTTAATTACTTCTTTCTTATTTTTTGTGAAATTGAAAAAACCTGATCACAGCGATTAAAAGAGGCATACTTAAAATTAGCCTAAAAATTAGCAAATCAATAAGTTATGTAAATTTGTTCTCATTGATTAAGAATGACCCTTTTAATTTATCAGTTCTTAGAGAATTACGCAGGATAACCAAAGACAGCCCGAAATATCAAGTAGCTTTTGGGGACATGATAATTACTATTCAAAAATTATTTTCTTGAAATAATATCTATAAAAAAAGAAGGGGGCTTACCTAGCTGCGTTTATTTCCCCTCTTTAATTCCTGCTTTTTTTGAATCTCCCTCCATGTTCTTCATTTGCCAGTATTTTATATAACTCAACCACTGATAAGTTGCCCACTGCCAAGCCATCATAAATCCAATCAAACCATCCCTGAATCCCTGCTTTTGCAGATACATTTTAAAAAAGCGGGAAAATGTTCTAATCAAGGCTAAATTCAAATTCATCTTTCTTTTGTCACTTAGCCATTTCTTCGCCTCCAATGTACTTTGCGCATTCATCTTTGACACTACTTGAGTAAAATCATCGTAGCAAAAATGAATAACATCACCGCTTAATCTCCCCTCTTTTCCATCAAGGTAAGCTCGAGGATGGATTTCAGCGTCTTCATAACGAAATTTATCTTTTTTGAATAACTTCACTCTGCTGGCAGGATACCATCCACCATGACGCATCCAATAAGATCTGGCAAAATAGCTTTTCATCGATACCGAGTAAGCATCATAAGGTGTGCCGTTTTTCAAGAACTCCTCAATCTGTTCCTTCAGGCCCTCACTAACTCTCTCATCAGGATCAAGAGTTAAGACCCAGTCATTCTTTGCCCTTTGGTACGCTCTATTTCTGATCGAGCCTTCTTTATCCCAAGTATCATTATAAATGCTTTTTGTATATTTTTTTGCTAACACAAGAGTGCTGTCTGTTGAGTGGTTATCCACGATAACTACTTCATCTGCCCACTTTACAGACTCAAGGCAATCAACTAAGTTATGTTCAACATTCCTTGTTATAACTACAATACTTATTGGTAGTTTATTGCTCATTTGCTCTCTCTTTCTTTAATTCCTGAACACAAGACGCGAAAACAGCTTCAGGAGTAATGCCGTTCAAACACTCTCTGAAAATCTTTCTATCACATTTAAATCTACAAGGAGAACAAGTCATTTTATTGTAAAAAATTATATTCCTCGGACCTATCGGTGAAAATTTACGCGGCGTTGTCGGACCAAAAATAGTGGCACTTACAACCCCTAAACAACTAGCTAAATGCATTCCCCCGCTATCATTACCAACCGCTATTTCACATCTTTGCAAAATAGCTGCATCGTTCATTAACTCCTTTGCAAATTCTGGATAACTCTCAGCAGGAATAATAGGTTCTTTTTTCATATTGTATGCAATACTTTTAAAAAGATCTATATCATTTGGACTTCCTAGTATTATAGTCGTATATCCAAGATTTGCAAATAAATCTCCAATTTTGGCAAAATGCTCAGCAGGCCAGTTCTTAAACTCCATTCCACAACTGGGCATTAAAGCCGCAAACTTTTCATCATTTTCAGGCAATATTTTATCCGCATTCCCCACAAACTCATCAGCAATATTCAGCTCGCAGTTCATGTTTTTAGTAACATCTATTCCTAAACGAGCAGGTAGAGCAAACATCTGCTCAAAAATATGCATTTTTTTAAAATTGAGAGAAGGTATTGTCCAGTTTGAAAGGAACATACTACCGCTTAACATATATTTTGGTTTTAATAGCTTAAGGAATAGGCTTGTTTCCCAACGTCTTTGCGTATCAATAAGCAAATCTATCTTGCCCATATTATTTTTTCTATATTCAAAGAACTCCTTCATCCGCTTGCCTTTATCAGGTCTTTCATAATGAATATAACCGTCAATATACGGTATAGAATCAAAAATCCTTTTAAAACGCGGATAGATTATGCCCATATATTTTATTTTAGCCTGCGGGAAAGCAAGCTTAAGTGTTTTAAAAAAAGAAACCGCGACAACCAGATCTCCAAGTCCACCTCCACCTTTATACACTGCTATTTCCTTTACATCTTTTTGCAGCCTTTTATAAATTTCATCTTTTTTATATTTTTGAAAATCATGTCGATTTAAAAACTCAAACATATATTTATACTTACCTCCGAACCTTGTTTAAGCAAGTCACAAGACACCAGTCACACGCCACAAGTTAAAATAAATAATAACCTTTTGCTGATCTGTTTTTTAACTGCCTAACCGGCAACTGGTTAACTCAGTTTACTTTTTACTTGATTTGCATCCCTCAGTCCTTGCTTTTTCCATTAGCCATCAGCTATCAGC
>JAGLQQ010000154.1 GCA_023136735.1 Candidatus Omnitrophota bacterium
CCTCTTATTAGAGTTAGCTTTCCGATACACGATAGATTCGGGGCGGCAAGGATTTCGCATTTAGGTTACAAAGGAACACAGGAGCTGCTTGATAGGATAGTTAACACGATTGTTGTGAAAAAGCAATTGGAATCAGCGGCGGGTTATACTTATATGTAAAAAGGCAGGGGATGTGAAAACATATGGATACAATCAAAATAATAAATAGAGAAGATCACCCTTGCTTCAATTTTAGCGCGCGGAATAAATTCGGCAGAGTGCATCTTCCAATCGCACCAAAATGTAATATCCAATGTAATTTTTGTAATCGGAAATACAGTTGTGTAAATGAGAGCCGTCCTGGTGTTACAAGCGCTGTTTTGTCTCCCGCGCAGGCAATTGCTTATTTCGATATGCTTATAAAAAAGATTCCGAATATTTCTGTGATGGGTATCGCGGGCCCTGGTGATGCTTTTGCTAATGTTGAAGAGACTTTAGAAACTATTCGTAGCGTTAGGGAAAAATATCCTTTTATGCTGTTTTGTTTGTCCACTAACGGGCTTAATATTTTACCTTATTTTGATGAGCTAATAGAGTTTGGACTTACACATCTTACAATAACAGTCAGCGCGGTTAAGAAAGAAGTTGGAGCAAAGATATACGCGTGGGTTTCTGATAATGGGCGGATGTATTATGGTGAAGAGGCGGCGGAACTTTTAATAGATAGGCAATTAGAGGCAGTTAAGGTTTTTAGTGAGGCTGGAATAGTTGTTAAGGCAAATTTTATTTTACTTCCCGGAATTAATGACCGGCATGTTGAGGAGGTGGCGCTTAAAGTTTCAGAAGCCGGAGCAAGTATTTTTAATTGTATGCCGGTCTGTCCTGTTGAGGGAACACCGCTGGCGAATATCAAAGAGCCAGAAAAGGCTGATGTTTTTAAAATTAGAAAAAAGTGCGCGAAATATATTAAGCAGATGACGCATTGCCAGAGATGCAGAGCGGATGCCGCGGGCCTGTTAAAAGATGACAATAGTGAAAAGACGCGGGATTTATTATCTATCGCGTCAGCGGTACCCGCGGATTTAGCTGTACAAGAATGTTTTTTGTAGGGGGTCTTTTTAGTTTCCTGATCGCGATTAATTTTAAAGGAGGTGTCTATTATGGAAAAACCGGAATTTCACTTTTTTGTTTGTAATAGTTTTAGGGCGGGAGGAGAGCCGCAGGGAATTTGTAATAAGAGAGGCGCTGTTGATTTAATCCAATATCTTGAAGGTGAACTCGCGGATAGGGGGATTAGTTCTCTTGTAACCAGCACCGGATGCCTTAAGGTTTGTGATAGAGGGCCTGCCATGGTTGTATATCCTATAGGAGATTGGTACGGCAATCTTAGCGAGGAGGCTATTGATGAAATCCTGGACGCGATAGAGGAAGGCGGGAGTTCCCAGAAATATTTGTTAACGTAAAAGTATTCATAATGGAGCTGACAATACTTTGAATCCAATATAGGTGTTTTATGCGAAATATGTGGATAATTGATACAACTTTGCGTGACGGGGAACAGTCTGCCGGTGTGGTATTTTCTTTAGAAGAGAAAAAAAATATCGCGTGGCTGTTGTCAGAGGCGGGAATAAACGAAATTGAGATCGGAACCCCGGCTATGGGTGAAGAGGAAAGATCGGATATAAAGGCAATCGCGGCTATGCGTCTGAATGCAGAGCTTATATGCTGGTGCCGTGCGTTGAGCCGTGATATTGATTTTTGTTATGAATGCGGGGTAAAAAGAGTCCACATTTCTTTTCCTGTGTCTGACATTTTAATGCCGTTATTTAAAATAGAAAAAAGTGAATTATTCGGTAGAGCGGAAGATTTAATTAAATACGCGTCGCGAAAATTTTCTTTTGTATCTGTCGGAGCGCAGGATGCTTCTCGCGCGAACAAAAATTTTTTGTCGCGGTTTTGTGAAATAGCAGTTGATAGCGGAGCGGAAAGGGTATGTATCGCGGATACTGTTGGGGTAATGAATCCCGCGCAGGCATTTAATCTTATTTCAGAACTTCGTGGTAAAGATAGGGATATTGATCTGGTATTTCACGCGCATAATGATTTAGGAATGGCAACAGCCAATACAATTTCAGCTTTAGCCGCGGGAGCTAATGGTGTTAGTGTGACTGTCAACGGGCTGGGTGAACGCGCGGGAAACGCGGCTTTAGAAGAGGTTGTAATGGCCGCTAAACATACACTTGGAATAAAAACTTTAGTGAATACAAAATTATTCACTAAACTTTCCAGATTAGTGGCGCGGGTTTCAGGTGAAAAAATTCGCAGGTCGAAACCCATTGTGGGCTCAGGTGTTTTTTGTCATGAATCGGGTATTCACACTAAGGCGCTTTTACTAGATCGTAAAAGCTATGAATTAATTTCCCCTGAGAGTGTAGGGAGAAAAGAGGGGAATTTTGTTATCGGCAAGCATTCAGGAAGGGCGTCAGTTAAATATTTTTTTGACAAGAAAAATCTCAAGATCAGTGATGCTTATTTAATAAAGATGCTTCAAATGATTAAAGCGTCCGCGTTAAAGCTGAAAAGAGGATTGTCGTGTTCTGAAGTGATGAATTTATACCGGGGGTTGTATGGAAGAACTTAGGGAAAAAATAATTAACATTATCAGGGATTATATAATTAAGGATGGGCGTGTGAGAGTAACTGCCAGGCCATTGTCCTCACAGGAAGCTATAGGAAATCCGGAGCATAGTGATTATCCCATTCAAAAAGGGCGGGAACGCCTTATGCGGGCTGATTTTAATGGGGCCCATGGGGTAGCTTTTACCGATATGTTTGGAGACTATGAAGGCTTCTTATATGAAATGGTAAATATGAAATTAGATAATAATTTTAGAAGGGCAATTTTTATTTCAACTATTAACGCGATGTTAAAGTCTCTTGGGTTGATTGAGAAAACATCTCATTGTAAGGATAAAGGGCTTGTTGACTGTCAAAAGAGCGCGGTTAATTTTTTTAAAAAGCGGTTTGGAAATGTAAAAATATTTCAGGTAGGTTTTCAGCCTCGTTTTGTAGAGGTATTGAGTAAAGAATTTGAATTTCGCGTTACTGATATGGATGAGGAAAATATTGGCAAAAGGATTAATGGGGTAATGGTTGAGAGGCCAGAAGAGATAGAGAAAAATGTGCAGTGGTGCGATGTGATATTCGCGACAGGTTCGTCTTTTGTTAATGATACCTACAAGCAATTTATAGTAAAGGGAAAGCAGACAGTATTTTATGGTGTGAGCTGCGCGGGCCCTGTATATCTTTTGGATTTAGAGAGATATTGCCCCGAAGGATTGTAAGCAATAAGTGCCATGGGACAAGGCACAAGTAACAAGTAAAAAGGACGAAAGAGATGAGAAAAAAGTTGTTAGGAAAATGCGGGGTTTTATTAGTATTAGTGTATTTTG
Source organism: Candidatus Omnitrophota bacterium (assembly GCA_023136735.1). Classification (GTDB taxonomy): domain Bacteria; phylum Omnitrophota; class Gorgyraeia; order B26-G9; family B26-G9; genus JAGLQQ01. The sequence continues at coordinate 3,432 of JAGLQQ010000154.1, forward strand.
TTTAATTTTTAGAAAGGGTAAATAGAGAAGATCTTAAATTTAACGAGATACTCAACGGGTTATCATGAAAAATTCGGCAATTTTGAAAAAATATGAAATATTGTTTTTGACGCTATTAATTTGCCTTATTTCTTTTCCTGCCTTTTCCCGGAAAGAACATAAGGAGCTGCTTGTTTTTGCCGGAGCGGGGATGCGGCTTCCTCTGAATGAAATAGGAGGAAAATTTGAAAAACTATATGGGATAAATGTCCTGTATGATTATGAAGGAAGCGGAAGACTGGGTAATAAAATATTGATTGGGCAAACACCTGATGTTTTTATCCCCGGCAGCGAGAGGTGGGCAAAGATTTTAAAGGAAAAGGGCTATGTAACTGATTGTACCCCGATTGCTTATCATACTCCTGTTATTATTACCCCTAAAGGGAATACCAGGGTAAACGTACTGGGTGATTTTTTTGATAGTAACAATAGAATAGTTTTGGGGGATATCAAGGCGTGTGCCATAGGTGGTGTTTCTGCTTTAATATTTAAAAAAGCGGATTTTGAAGAATCAAAGATGAATGTAAAAGCAAGGGGCGCGACAGTAAAGCAATTAGTGCTATGGATTGAAG
>JAGLQQ010000155.1 GCA_023136735.1 Candidatus Omnitrophota bacterium
GGTATTGATGAGATGATTGTTTTTGATAAGCATGGCATTGATAGGGGGCTCTTAGGGTATATGCGTTTTGTTAAAAAAATACGCGCTCATAAATTTGATCTAGGAATTATCCTCAGAAATATGCAAATGCACTATTTTTTCAATATTCCTACAATGTTAAAACTTAAAAAAACCAACAATCTTACGAGTAAAGGTCACATTGCTCAAAAAAACATAGATTTGCTGCAAACTCTGGGGATTGAGGGAAAAGAAGCAAAATATAAATTTAAGTTTTCCGATGAGCAGGAAAAATACATTAAGCAGCTTTTTTCGACCCATAATGTAAACCAAGAGAGCTTTAAAGTAGGTATTATGCCGATTGCTGGATGGTCGCTTAAATGCTGGCCTATTGAACACTGGAATACAATGATTGACAAATTAAGTGATGAATTTAAGGCAAAGATCTTTCTTTTTGGAAAGACAGGCTCAAGTGAGTGGGAAAAACGATTTAAAGGGGAAATTTCTTCCAAAGCAGTAAATCTTATTGATAATAGTACAATCGACGAATCTTCTGTGCTGATACATAATATGGATTTATTTATTGGCCCGGACACAAGTTTTCTTCATCTGGCCAGCTGCATGAAAATACCCACTGTAGGTTTATTTGGTGCTACAGAAAGAAAGTTTTTTTACCCTTTTTTCCATAAAGAATATATTGTAGATTCTCCCGCGGGCATGGATTGTATGCCATGTTATCCAGGGCCAAACGGCGGCAGCTGTAAATCAAAGGGGCCGGGGCCTTGTATGGAGCAGATTACACCTACTGAGGTTATGGAAAAGATTAAGCAGGTGTTGAAAAAATGATCAGAAAAATTATTATTGCTTTAGTTTTCGTAATCTGTTTCTATTTTTATGTAAGATATCTTGAAAAAAGCAGTCTGTATTATCCCTCCAAGCAATTAGAATTCAAGCCCTCTGATATAGGACTTGATTATGATGAGATTTTGTTTGAATCAGGTGATGGAACTAAACTTCATGGTTGGTTTGTGCCGACTGTTGATTCTAATATTTCTGTTATATTTGTCCATGGAAATGGCGGGAATATAAGCCATCGCCTGGATAAAATAAGAGTTTTTAATGAACTTAATGTTAATATATTTATTTTTGATTATCGTGGTTACGGCAAGAGCGGGGGCGTGCCGAGTGAGAGGGGATTGTACCTGGATACTAAAGCGGCCTATGATTATATAAAGCAAAAAGAACTAAAAGGAAAAGTCATAATATATGGAGAGTCTCTCGGAGGCGCGCTTGCTATTGATTTGGCTTCAAAAGATAATATAGACGGACTTATACTGGAGGGGACATTTACTTCTATCGCGGACATGGCAAAGATCATATATCCTTGGATGCCTGCGGTATTTCTTAAGACTAAGTTTGATTCCATATCCAAGATCTCACGCGTGAGTGCGCCCAAGCTTCATATGCATAGTGAATTTGATGATATTATTCCATTTAGGATGGCAAAGCAGCTCTTTGACGCGGCTTCAGAGCCGAAAAAATTTGTTCTCCTTGAAGGTATGCATAACGATGCGTTTTTTATTTCCGCGGTAAAAGTGCGAAGTGAATTAAAAGACTTTTTCTCTTCTTTATGATACATCTTGAGAATACTATTTGCTTTTTATAATACTTAAATATGGTCGTAATCTTTCAAGTGTTTTTTTTCCAATTCCTTTAACTCTCAGCAAATCGTTAATAATATGGTATGGCCGTCCGGCGATGATTTTTTTCGATAGACTAGGGCCGATCCCGGGGATTATCATTAGCTGTGAGGCAGTTGCGCTGTTTATATTTATTAACTCTTCTTTTGGAGGGGGTTTTGAGGGAGCGGAGTTGCTATTGAAAAAGGAATCTTTCAAAGGCAAAAAAGGCTCAGTAGAAAAATAAGCAAACACAGGCAAATGGTCTGAATATCCTAGGCCTAGATGTTTGCCCTTGCCTCTTTTTGAACGCTGCCAGCGGTATATTTCATTACCTTTAAATAAATAATCAGGATTGAACCTGTCGAATGAATTATCTATATAGGAAAGTCCGCTATGATTATAAAGTCCAGGGCTTAAGATTATTGAATCCGGGGTATTTTTCTCTCCAAAAAAGTTATAGGACCAACGCTTGGGAGCGTCTAATTCAAGCCATAAGTTATATAAATATCCAGAATTATTTTTTTTAATGAGATCCGCTTCATTTATAAGTTTTTGTTTTTTTACTGTTTTGAGAATATGGTTGATGCCTGTTATGCCTGATGTGTTATTGAATTTCAAAGAAGAAAGGAATGTTTTATATTCGTTGTAGTTAGAATTAAAATCGCCAAGTATTATAAAGTCAGTTGTCTTATTTATTTTATCTATTTCTTTTTTTAAAGCTTTTGCGTAAGCAATACGCATGCTTTCAGGTCCCTGCTTGGATTTCCAGTGATTTGTAAAAATGATCAGAGGACTATCATTGATTTCAATTTGAGTCATAAGAATATTTCTTGCTGAATTATCGCGTAGTTTAATTTCCTTTTTTTTTGTGATGGGAAATTTGGAAAGCAGGGCGCATTTTACAGTTGTTGGTTTAGAATCGGAAATTGCTCTATAAGGGTAATCAACATTGAAGTCCTTTAACTTATTTTGAAGGGAAATAAGTGCTTTGTCGGACTCTATCTCCTGCAATGCGATAATATCCGCGCCTAAATCTTTAATTACCTTTGCGGCATTGTTCAGTTTGACATTGAAAGTTTCTTTGTTCCAACCATAAGGATTACCTGGTATATATTCTGAATATTCTGTTCCATCTCTGATGAGGTCAAACAGGTTCTCAACGTTATAACTTGCGATTTTAAAAGTTAAGGCTTGAGCTGAGGCTGATAGAGTTAAGCAAATGAATAAAGTTAATAGAAATCTTAGGGTAGTTTTCAATATATGCACCTATTTCTTGGTAAGTATGTCCAGGGCTTCTTTTGC
>JAGLQQ010000156.1 GCA_023136735.1 Candidatus Omnitrophota bacterium
AAAAACAGCCTCCTTTATATTTGTATTTACCTCTAACAGCCTCTTAGTTGTTTGCCCCCCTTCGGTGAATCCATACCACTGCCGTCACTTATTCCTTCGCCGAAATTTGGCGCAGGGCCAGGACCCGCAAAAATAATACCAATATTAACTAATACAAATGTCATCAATAACACGATTATCAAGAACTTTCTCATTATACACCCTTTCGGCAATTAAAGTTACCTGCAAATCTCATTGCTTAACCAAACTAAAGGCTTAAGACAAACTCTAATCAGTACTTTTAATTCATTGCACTCTCTTATCTTATCTGCAATCGGAGGACTATACTTGTAATAAAACTTCACAAACTTCCTCCCCCAAATATTATTCAATAAATATAGGTCTCTAAACTCACACAAAATATTCACTTCTTGAGCCATGCTTGTTCCAAATGCCGCTGTTGCAATAAAGCATCCGCCTCCGCTAGCACTTGAGCTGCCGCTTGGCATAACGGGAGCTCCATCAGCAACCATATACATAGAAAAATGAGCTATTGACGCAGAAACAGTTTTATTTGCAGTATCTACTACACTCCCCTGTACCATTTCCCAATTCATGCCGCCGATATTATAATAAAATATATTTAGAGACTCTTCATCTATTGCAGTCAGATCAAAATGAGTGTTGTTATTGTATGGCAGTGTGATTCTTGCTGGAATGTTAAACTGCGTCTGGCCCGGACCAAAATCAATGACATTGCCTACCCTGGACATGCCATTGCCTAAATCCGGCACTCCTACAGATTCGGCAATGAATATTGTTATCGGCGCATCTATTGCCTCAGAAGGAATGTCAATAATCGTACCCGCGATATTTCCCTGCGTCACTATTATTGTACCGCCCAAAACATTGTCGATGTTTTGTGAGGTTATTTCATCAGTGACAATATATGTGTTTCTGCAAAAATAGAGCGCATCGTGGCCGCTGCTGTCATCTGTCCAGCTAACATAATAATGCCCTCCCAGGGCGGCCATTCCCAAGGAGGGATTTTGCTGCACCCCTACCGTGCCAATAAAAGCAATTTCAGAAAATGCATAAGCGCTATGTTCCGCATAAGCCATTTTAATAATTCTGTTTGAATCGTGAACTTCACTCCAGAGGGCTGTTGCATCATCACGATTATCTATTGAAAGGTCATAACTGCCAAGATCATCATCACTCAAAATATCAGCATTAACTATCCTGGAAGCATTTAGTATATATGCTCCGCTGCTGTAGCAATAATAGGAAAACTTTAAATTAGCCTGCGCCTGTAAAAGCTCTTTCCAAAGCAGATAAACATTATTCCCATCAGGCATTACTTCCAGATCAGGCGCTATTGCGCCGCTGGTCCTGTTGCTCACAATAATATCAGTCCCAAAACTTTCACCTCCATCTGTTATATTTTTAGCCGCTAAATCAAAATATATACTGGAAGTATTATCCATATTCTCACCCCGCCAGGCAACAAAAACTCTTCCGCTAGCATCCAGTTTTATTATCGAATCCTTACACTGCTGCGGCCAACGATCGCTATCAATGCGAATACTATTGCCAACAAAAATATTCCAAGCATCACTGTATGATGAAGTAGTCCTATTATATCTCACACTTGATGAGGTTCCATTATCCTCAACCCAGACTGCATAAAGAGTTGCCGGCTCCAGCGTTGATGATTGTCCATCGTTTGTAAGCGCAGGGCCCACTGTTATCGCCGGAGACAATTGATTTGTTGCGCTGTAATCTGCATAAATACGCCTACTTGGACTGAACATGTTTTCATCGTTGTCCATTTTTCCAATATAAATATCCCAGTCCCCGGCTATTGTCTTTTGCTGCCAGCTGACATATACATTATTTAAATCATCCAAGGCAATAGAAGGGAAACGCTGTTCTGCTCCCTCCGCATCAGGATTTACCCTTACCGGAACTTCAAAGATCTCCCCGAAGTCATTTGACCGGACACAATAAATATCCCAGGCTCCGCTGCTATTACGCTGCTCCCAGGCCATAAAAACATTTTTTCCACTAGCAGAGCTGGCAATAACTGAATTATCCTGCATAAATTCGGCATCCGCTAACTGTGCGCTGACCGTTGCCCCAACAGGCTCTGCAGCAAGAAAAGAACTAAAGGAGCCAATGAGAAAATCCTGTGTTCTAAAATTATAACTATATCCATTAAGAGAATTGCCCTCATAATCTATAGCGCTTACCGTAATAGAAACCGTTTCTTCATAATTAAAATACTCTACAGGGTCATACATTAATATATATTCATTAGCAGTTTTTTCAACAATCTCAACTTGATACTCGCGTGTATTGTTATCTATATCCTGATAAGTCTGGACATTGCCGTTACTGATTATCGCCTCACCATTCACTGACATATCTATCGAGCTGCTATCTATTGCGGATTGCGCATCAAACACGCAAACTTTTATATTTGTCGAACAAGCCACATTTGCAACATTAGCATCCGGTGAACACCCGCTAAGTATTGGCGCTGAATTATCAACTATATTGTTTACTATCCAAAAGGCATAGCTGTCTGGCTGCATTACATTCGCGGCATATGCATTCCAGCCTAAGAATAGCACTAATAATAGAGCTCTTATCGCTGAGTTTTTAAGCTTCCTTAAGAACATAGTCCTCCCTGCAAAAGATTTCGCTAATAGTTATTTCAATTCCTTATTTCATGTCCTTACTCTAAAGAGAAAGATCATTTGCATCTATGGTCACATAAACCTGCCGTCCATTGACAAAGTCCGCAGCCGGATTATAGTTCAAGGTATACTCACTCGGGGTTCCTGTTATAACCGGAGTTACCCCTGTCCATTTACCATCATAACTATAGAATCTATATTAACCCCGCCCCCTCATCCTTAATCCGCGCTTCAATATTAAAACCTGTGCTTACTTCAACAGCATCTTTTATGGGCAAATGCCCCAAAGTATAAGGAGGCGTTGTATCAAGCGGTGCGCTTATAATCTGAAACGAATAACTGTCAGTAGGCATTTAATTCGCCGCGAACACGTATTTGCATAGCCGCACATTTAAGATCAGCATTACTACGCATAGTGCTCTTATTGTTTTGCTGTCTTTTAATGTCATTATCTTTGCGCTCCTCATTGAGGTTTAAACATTGCGGGATTTGTTTCATTGCAGATAAAAAAAATCGTTCTTTTGATATATCTACCCTCTTTAATCATCTAGCATATAGAAATGATCATTAAGGGAAGATGAAGATAAGATTAATTTTTCTTAATGTTAAGAAGACTGCTAGATAGGTAATATTACCGTGAAGGTAGAACCCTTATTCGGCTCACTTTTTACTTCGATGCGCCCCTGATGAATCCGGGCGATAGACTGAGCAATGCCAAGACCTAGGCCGCTTCCAGGCTGCTTTTTGTTTTTATCACTTGTTACACGAAAAAATTTATTAAATATTTTAGGAATATCCTCACTCCTGATCCCCATGCCGGTATCAGCAATGTTTATCTGCGCCTTATCCTTTCGGCAATTTACAACTATGTCAACATTGCCGTTTTCAGGGGTGAACTTAATAGCGTTATCGGCAAGATTGAAGAATAATCTCCGCAATTCCATGCGATTAGCCATAAGCGTGATGGGCTCCTGCGGCATTGTGAGGTTAACCGTGATCTTTTTTTCTGCAGCCAGTATCTTGCTTTTTTCATGGATATCTTCTAAAAATTCTTTTAGATCAATCCGTTCAAAGTTGACGGACTGCTTGCGATAATTCACATCCGCAAGTAATAGCAGGTAGTCTATTATCTTAAGTATTTTGTCCACCTCCTGCAGATTAGAGCGCATAACCTCCTTACATTCTTCATGACTGTGATCGGTTTGTAAAACCACCTCTGTCTCGCCCTTAATGATCGCCAGGGGGGTCTTGAGTTCATGCGCAACATATGAGCTGAATTCCTCGACATAGGAAAAAGACTCTTCCAATCGCTCTATCATATTGTTAAAGGACTCAGCAAGATATTTCATCTCTTCATCAACATCCTGAACATTAACTCTTGCGCTCAGGTTTTCATGGGAAATATCATTGGCCGTCTTAGCGACCTGCCTTACAGGTTTTAATATACGCCATACAAACAAATAACCAATAAACACCGCCCCCAGCATAATCAAGGGGATACTTATAGCGCTTTTATTTATACGGTCACGAAGAATATAAATAATTGGATCTGTGGAAATACCAATCTGAATTGTATATTTACCAAGGTTAGCAAAATCCACAGGCATAACAACTATTCTCAGATTTAAGCTTTCTTTATAAACCACATTATAAAAAACCATCTTTTTTCTACCAGCAGCATAGTTTTCCAGAAAGCGGCTTAAACCCTTATCTATATTCGGCGAACTGGCAACTGTCTTCCCATCTTCGTTTAATAAGTTGATATAGTCTTTGTTCAATCCGAGTATTGCTCTACGCTCTAGCCATTCAGCTTCTATCGGTTTTAACCGCTCCGGATCAGGATAGGTTACGTCAACTCCCAGCATTCTTTTAAAACCAAATGTTACCGCTCTTTTTGATTCTCTCAGCGGCCCGGTAAAAAGCCAAAGCGTCTCATGCATTTCCTGAGCTTTAGCACTTAACTGAACATCAGAATCTCTATATAAAGTCTGGTAGAGATTATAGTACAGTACGCCTCGGTAAGCCACGAGTATCAGCCCCAGAATCCCTACATAAAGCACACAGAGTTTGAATTTTATGGAATTTATTTTCATGTCACTTTCGTTTTCAAAATATAGCCCACGCCACGAACAGTACAAATATACTCTTGCTTGCGATCAGGCTCAAGCTTCCCTCGTAAATTATTAACAAAAACATCAATAATATTGGAGAAACTGTCAAAATCCTCATTCCAAACATGTTCGGATATCATCGTACGAGTTACCACTTGATCAACATTAAGCATGAGATATTCTAAGAGGCTGTATTCTTTATGGGTCAATAATATTTCCTTATCTGCCTTTGTTACCTTATGCGTCATCTGGTCAAGTGAAATATCTCCCGCTTTGAGCAATGGT
>JAGLQQ010000157.1 GCA_023136735.1 Candidatus Omnitrophota bacterium
GCATGCACTTTATCATTAACCGAGCTCTTAGCAGTAAGCATCATTATCGGGCTGTCGATTTTCTTATCTCTTAGTTCTTTACATATTGTAATCCCGTCTTTTCCGGGAAGCATGATATCTAGAACGATGAGGTCATAGAGGTTGATTTCAGCCAGCTGCATTCCCGCTTCCCCGTCATACGCGATATCCACAGTATAGCGATGGGCCTTCAAACCCCGCTCAATAAAGCTGGCAATCTTTTTTTCATCTTCCACTACTAATATTCTCATAAGGTTATTCCAGTCATTTTAAGCTGCTGGGTTTGTTTAAAGAGGCGGCAAAATACCCGCACATTATTAAAACTATCTTATATTTTCAAGGTTTTGCCATCCATTGTCAATATATTAATGGGTACCCCAACTCCTAGATAGAAAACACTTTTCCTTTGCTTATCAATCAGATGGGGGAAATTGTATTTGCGGATTTTTTTCACCTTTTAAGTAATTATCCGATTTTTTCTAAATACTTACTACCTCTGGATTAATCTTCCTTTGCAGAATTCTATTTAGGAATTAGGGTGGGTCATTCTTAATTAAGTTAAATAGATTACTATAACTTAATGATTTGCAAGTTATAAAAGCAAATAAAGAATGCCCCATAATTACACAGATTATTAAAAGATTACAGAGATTAATTTATATTAGTATATCAGTGTAATCGGATTTTTAATCAGTACAATATGGTTCTTTCGTTCAACTTAAACAAGAAAGAACCATATTAATCCAGCGATTAACACCAACAAAAAAGTAAAATTCCGCGTTTTCACATATAAAAAGGGACGACCAAAGTCATCCCTTTTTATTAAGTATCTATCAAATCTGTATATTGCTTTTAACCTTACTACTATCTGTCTCTGTGCTTTGAAAAACATTCTTTGCAATATACAGGACGATCGCCGCTTGGCTTAAAAGGAACTTCACATTCTTTGTTGCATTCTGCGCATGTAGCTTTATGCATCTCTCTCGGACGTCCGCCGCCGTATCCACCACCTTGATTAAATCCCATGTTTCCTCCTTGCCTGCTTAATAAGCAGACTTTTTAGTTTCGGTAACTATTGAGCTAGTAGTTATAAGTTCAGTTAAATTCCAAGCCATTCAAAACTTATCTCTATTTTACAATATTAACATTAATTGCGCGCGGTCCCTTAGGAGAAGTTTCAACTTCGAACTCAACCTCTTCTTCTCCGCGCAAATCATCAAACCCAACACCCACTAGACTGCTCTGATGGAAGAATACTTGTCTGCCATCTGTATCATCGATAAAGCCAAAACCTCTATCGCGCACAACTTTGTTTATTTTGCCTTTATGCATGTCACATCTCCTTCATACCGCTTGACGGGGTATAACTAAATAAGGCCCTGCAGTTTTTTACCGGACCTTATTTATATCTAGGTTATATCTTTACTACATTTGCGGCTTGTTCACCTTTAGGGCCCTGCTGAATTTCGAATTCAACTGCCTGGCCTTCATCTAAAGACTTATAACCTTCTCCCTGAATTGAACTATGATGTACGAAAACATCATTACCAGACTCAGGAGTAATAAAACCATAACCTTTTGAGCTATTAAACCACTTAACTGTTCCTTTTACCATTATTTGCTACACCTCCTTCTTTCTTAATTATAGTAAATAATGACAGAAACAAAAAAACGCAAGGCAATTTTCTTTTACCTTGCGGACTAAGACTTAAATTCCCTTATTTACTACTGGATTTAGTATGCTTTAATTTACTTGCTTTGTCAACTAAATTATAAAACTAGCTGGCCGTCAATCAATGCGGGAAAAAATAGCCCCTGGGAATACTCTACAGGGATTATTTTCTTAAAGGGTTTATATTTCATATCGTGCCGCTGTTGAAAAACGCACATCTGAGTCGTTATTCGATTACTCCCTTGTGCGGCGTACGACTAGTACGCCTCCGCAAACGTTTGCGAATGCCTTACATCTGCACATTTTGCAACAATGCCATCGTGTTGACATAAAACAAGCCGCAAGTATTGCTTCAACGCCTATTATAATCTTTCACCCCGGATAAAACATGTTATTATTTTGCTTGCGCGCCGCGACTCATCCGTTTGCGATCTATTTCTGATAATTTTAATTTGCGAATCCTAATATGCTTGGGCGTTATCTCAACTAATTCATCATCTTCAATAAACTCTAAAGCAAACTCTAGCGTCATTTGCCTAGGCGGTATTAGGACAATCGCATCATCGCTTCCTGAAGCACGCATATTCGTTAATTTCTTTCCCTTCAAAGCGTTTATAACAAGATCCGCCCCCTTGTTGTTTACACCAACAATCATCCCCTCGTATATTTTTGTTCCGTGTTTAAGAAAAATCTCACCACGTGCCTGCAAATTATAAAGCGCGTATGCCACTGCATCACCGGCTCTATCAGAAACAAGCACTCCGCTTTGACGCGTAGGCAGATCGCCTTTATATGTCTGATACTCAAGAAAATTCTGATACATAACACCACTGCCTCGGGTCATCATAAGAAACTCACTTCTAAACCCAATCAATGCGCGTGATGCAATAATAAATTCCATGCGGCTTGCGCCGGTAGATGTTGTTTTTAGTTCCCGCATTTGAGCCTTGCGCACTCCCAGCGCCTGCATAACAGATCCCTGATACGCCTCTTCCACCTCGATTACCACCTCTTCAACGGGCTCAAGCGTTTGACCTCCCATTTTCTTCAAAATCACCTGCGGCCTGGAAACTTCCAACTCATAACCTTCACGCCGCATTGTTTCAATAAGAATAGCCAGATGCAATTCCCCTCGGCCTGAAACCTTTAAACGCTCAGTACCCACAACCTCTTCAACCTTAATGCCGACATTTATCATCGCTTCATGCTCAAGCCGCTCCCTAATATGTCGTGACGTTAAAAATCTTCCTCCGTCTTTGCCGGAAAGAGGACTGGTATTATGAGAAAAATTCATCGAGATTGTCGGCTCATCTATCTTAATTGTCGGCAATCCTTTTGGATCATCAATACAAGCAAGTGTTTCGCCTACCTCTACATTCTCTATGCCTGAGATCGATATAATATCTCCGGCAATGGCTTCCTGTGCCTCAACCCTGGCTAGTCCGCGATATTTCATGATCTTCGTCGCCTTACCTTTACCGAGAGTTCCGTCACGTTTGACAAGCGCCACAGCATCCCCCACTCGGACTGTCCCATGAAAAATCCGCCCGATAGCAATTCGCCCGACATAAGAATCATAATCAAGCATTGTAACCAGCATCTGAAAAGGCAGCTCAGGATTTGCAATCGGCGGCAATACCCTGTGGAGGATAGTCTCTAAAAGAGGCTTCATTGAATCTCTCGGGTCATCAAGATCAATTATCGCATAGCCATCTTTGCCTGAAGCGTAAACAATCGGAAAATCAAGCTGCTCATCAGTCGCGTTCAAATCGCAAAAAAGATCAAATGTCATGTCCGCCACTTCATCAGGGCGGCAATTAGGACGATCTAATTTATTTATCACAAGTATTGGTTTTAAATGCAGTTCTAGTGACTTTTTTAAAACAAATTTAGTCTGCGGCATGGGCCCTTCAAAGGCGTCAACGAGAAGAAGCACGCCGTCTACCATCTTAAGAATACGCTCTACCTCACTGCCGAAATCGGCGTGTCCGGGCGTATCGATAAGGTTGATCT
>JAGLQQ010000158.1 GCA_023136735.1 Candidatus Omnitrophota bacterium
TTTAGCGATTAGGACAAAACATTATTAGAAAAATTAAAAAGCAGAAAAATAAGCTTTTAACGCAATACGCGATACTAATGACGCAATACTGGTGTTTATAAGGAGATAATATTATGGCTAAAGCGCTTGTTAGTTATTATTCACGTTCCGGCAACACAAAGAAAATGGCAGAAGACATTTCTGCTTCACTTAGCAATGAAGGCCTCGATGTCGATGTAATCAGCATAGAACAGGTGAGTGTGGATAGTCTTGTTTTATATGATATCTTTGTGTTTGGCTCACCCACTTATTACGGCACAATGGCCTATCAGGTTAAAAAGTTGCTTGATGAAAGTGTTAAGCTGCATGGAAAACTTGATGGTAAAATGGGGGCAGCTTTCTCTTCGGCAGCTAATATCGGAGGGGGAAATGAAACAACGATACTGGATATATTAAATACATTTTTAATCCATGGTATGATTATTCAGGGTGATCCTAAAGGTGATCATTATGGGCCGGTATCAATTGGTGTTCCTGATGAACGGGCCAAAGGAAATTGCCAGCGCAGGGGTAAAAGGATCGCTGCTTTGGCAAAAAAGCTCTTTAAATAGAGTTATAAAGTTCATAAAGTTCGTAAAGTCTGTAAAGTTGGCCGAAAAATATGTTTTTTTAGTAATAAAAATCAGCAATATTACTACTTTATAACTTTAGACTTTTAACTTTTAACTGAATGTGCGCCTGTGGCTCAATGGATAGAGCATTTGGCTTCGGACCAAAGGGTTGGGGGTTCGAGTCCCTCCGGGCGCGCCAATAAACTAAAGGACGAGAACCTAAAAAGGGGATTTTAAGGGGAAAGATAGTTTCCCCTTATCGGCGAGTGGAACTTCCCGCAGAGGGAGGGGAAATATTAAAGGGGAAACATAAGGGTTCCCCTTTAAGGAGAGAGACACCTGAGCACGGCTCTGTATTCCAAGAGTTAGCGGAAGGTGCGAACGACGTTCGAGTCCCTCCGGGCGCGCCAATTATTTTTTAGTTCGAATAGTTAAATTTCTGGCTTGAGTTTGCATTGAGTTAAACCAAATTTGAGCAAACCAAATTTGAGCTATTGACCTAATTATTGTTTTTTGTTATAATTATTCTTTAATTTTGATATATATATTTGGGCCATTAGCTCAGCTGGTAGAGCAGGACACTCTTAATGTCAAGGTCGAAGGTTCGAGCCCTTCATGGCCCACCATTCGACTCGTAGTTTCGCTACTCGCTCATGGCAAGCCATGCGGAAAATAAGAGTTGAATGACCCCGAGCAAAGTCGAGGGGCCACAGAAAGAACATAGGATTTTCAAGGGAGTGCGATTCGACTCGTAGCTTTGCTACTCGCTCATGGTAAACCATAGAGTCGAATGATCCAGAGCGAGTGAAAGCGAGTCGAGGGACCAGTGATATAGAAATTTCCTTAATATGTATTTTCGGGCGGACGTGGCGGAATTGGCATACGCGTACGGCTTAGGACCGTATCCCTATGGGATGAGAGTTCAAGTCTCTCCGTCCGCACCAAAAAGATCAGAGCAATACTAACTAGATATGAAAGTAAGCGTTAGATTTGCGGTGGTAATTCAGTGGTAGAATGTCTCCTTGCCAAGGAGAATGTCGTGGGTTCGAGCCCCATCCACCGCTCCAAAAAATATATCCCTGATGGGGGCGAGAATCCAAAAGGGGATTTTATAATGAGATAGAATTTATGGAATATCATGAACATAAATTCGCGATTGAATTAAGCTCAAGCTTTTAAAAATTTGGACATTTTTAACTAGGGAAAGGGAAAATACGATGTTCGAGCACCATTCACATCTTTAAATTTTCTCCCGCACTTTTTAAAGTAAAAAAAACTGTTCATGCGGGAATGCAGGTCAAAGACTAAGACATAATAAGGAGTAATCATACGTGAAACTAAAAGTAAAAGAAACTGCAAAATGCCAAAAAACACTGGAGATCGAAGTCTCTAAAGAAGTCATTCAGGATCAATTCATAGAATATTATAAGGAAATAAAAAAAACTGCTCAGATACCCGGGTTTAGAAAAGGGAAAGCTCCTCAGGAAGTTCTAGAAAAGCATTTTTCTGATAAAGCTAATGATCAAGTTTTAACAAATGTAGTTAATGATGCCTATCATGAGGCGATAAAAAAAGAAAATCTCCGTCCTGTATCTATGCCGGATATAACAGACGTTGACTTTCAAAATGATGACAAGCTTACGTTTAAAGCTAAGATTGACATCCGTCCTGATTTCACGCTAAAAGAGTATAAAGGGATAAAAGCTAAAAAAGAAAAGCTTAATATAACAGAAGCTGATGTTAGTAAAGTTCTGGGATATTTACAGGAGCGCTATGCTCAATTTGAAGCTGTCAAGGATGAAAGAGGTGTAAAAATCGGAGATTACATAATCTGTGATTACAGTTATGAAGTCGAAGGGAAACAGATAGATAAAAAAGATCATTCCTGGCTTTGGATAGATAAAGAAATGTTTTTGCCTGGCCTTTCTAATAAAATCGAAGGCATTAAAGCAGGAGAAAACAGAAAATTCGATATTAAAATTCCTGAAAAGTTTCATCTTGCTGAAATTGCCAGGAAAAGTGCGAAATTTGATATAACAGTTACAGAAATCAAAGAAAAGAAGCTGCCTGAGTTAAATGATGAATTTGTTAAAAAGATAGGCAAGGAAACACTTGAGGAACTTAAGCTTCATATTAAAGATGATCTGAGCCAGGAAAAAGAAGTACAGAATAAACAGGCCCTTAAAGCGCAGATAATCGGATATCTTGTTAAAATTATGCCTATTGAGGTTCCACAGGCATTGGTAGATAAAAGAGAGCAGGGGCTTAAAGATTCCTCGCTTCAGAGGTTGAAGCAGCAGGGATTAAATGAAGCTCAGCTTGAAGATGAACTTAAAAAAATGAAAGATATGTTTAAGGATGAAGCTTTAAAGCAGGTAAGAAGTTTTTTCCTGCTTGAAGATATTGCTGTAAAGGAAAAAATTGAGGTTACTGAGGATGAAATGAGTGAACGCATTGCAATGATGGCGCGTTTGTATAATCAGAAGCAAGAAGATTTATTGAAGTATTTACAAAAGAATAAAATGCTGGAAAGCATACATTGGGATGTGTGGGAAGAAAAGATTATTGGGTTTCTTATTGATAACGCTGCGATAGAAGAAATAGCAGCTAAGTAAAATTTAGCCTTAGGAGGGGAATATGAGTGAGAAAAATCAACTTTTAGTTCCAATGGTGGTTGAGCAGACTAATCGGGGAGAGCGTGCATTTGATATTTTTTCAAGATTATTAAAAGATAGAATTATTTTTATCGGGACAGCTATTGATGACAATGTCGCAAATTTAGTTATTGCCCAGATGCTTTTTTTGCAAATGGATGATCAGAAAAAAGATATCAATGTATATGTCAACTCTCCGGGAGGGGGCGTTACCGCAGGGCTTGCAATCTATGATACGATGCAATTTATTATCTGCGATATAAATACTTACTGTTTAGGCCAGGCGGCAAGCATGGGTGCAGTGCTTTTAGCGGCGGGTACAAAGGGCAAAAGATTCGCACTGCCTAATGCTCGAGTAATGATCCACCAGCCATGGGGAGGCACACAAGGAGCGGCATCTGATATAAGCATACAGGCAAATGAGATACTAAAAATGCGAGATAATCTTAACGGCATTTTAAGTAAGCATACAGGAAAGCCGGTAGATAAGATTGCAAAGGATACCGATAGGGATTATTTCATGAATGCGGAAGAAGCTAAAAACTATGGGTTGGTTGATGTTGTGATAGATAGCAGCCAGCAAGAGAAAAAGAATAGCTAAATCCCTGTGCTAAAGGATTAGTAATGAAAAAAAACAGGATATTAACTCCGGGACCAACACCGGTTCCACAAGAGGTTTTGTTGTCAATGGCAAAACCTACTATCCATCATCGCACTGCGCAGTTTCGAAAGATATTCAAAGAAGTGAATGATAATCTTAAGTATGTTTTTAAAACACAAAATGATATCTTCACTTTGAGTTCTTCAGGAACAGGGGCAATGGAAGCCGCGGTGGTCAATCTCCTTAGCCCTGGCGATACTGCTATTTGTGTAGGCGGCGGTAAGTTCGCGGAGCGCTGGAGTGAAATCTGTAAAACATATTCAATTAAAACTATAGCCATAGATGTCGAATGGGGCAATGTTGTTAGCCCAACTGAAATAGAAAAGACACTTGATGAAAATAAACAGATTAAAGTGGTATTTACTACACTTAGTGAAACATCAACAGGTGTTTTAACAGATATTAAGAAAATCGCCCAAATTACTGGAAAAAGGGATGTGGTTATTGTAACTGACGCAATAAGCGCTTTAGGGGGAGAAGAATTAGAGACTGATGCTTGGGGAGTTGATGTTGTAGTTAGTGGTTCACAAAAAGGCTTGATGAGCCCTCCTGGGCTTGCCTTTTGCTCGGTAAGTCCGAAAGCATGGAAGCTTGTAGCGGTGAGTAAATCTCCTCGTTACTACTTTGATTTTCGCATAGCAAAGAAAGCTCTGGATAAGGGTGATACTGCTTTTACACCCGCTATAACTTTGTGTATAGGTTTAAATACGGCGCTAAAAATGATTAAAGAAGAAACCCTGGAAAATGTGATCCAGAGACAAGGTCGTTTAGCTGCTGCATTACGCAGGGCAATGCAAGCTCTGGGACTGGAACTTTTTGCTAGTATCCCCGCAAATGTTGTCACTTCTGTCTGTCTGCCTAAAGGTATTGACGGCGATGTTTTAGTTGCGATGATGCAAAATGTTTATGGAGTTACTATTGCCGGAGGACAGGCGCATTTAAAAGGTAAAATTATCCGCATCGGTTCTATGGGGCATATGAATGAGTTTGATATAATTACCGGAATAAGCGCCCTTGAGTTGGTACTTTGCAAAATGGGATATAAATTTGAACATGGAGTCGGGGTAGGAGCTGCACAAAAAGAACTCTTAAAATCGGAGTAAAGATTATGAAAATTTTAGTAAGTGATCCTCTTTCTCAAGAAGGCCTTAAAATATTGGAAGATCGAAATATTGCTTTTGATGTTAAACCTAAACTTCTTCTTGAGGAATTAAAGCAGATCATTGGGGATTATGATGCTTTGATCATCCGCAGCGGGACAAAGGCTACCGCAGAAATTATAAATGCCTCAAAAAAACTTAAAGTTATCGGTAGGGCTGGTGTTGGAGTTGATAATGTAGACATAGATGCTGCGACAAAAAAAGGTATTGTGGTCATGAATACACCAGGAGGTAATACTGTCTCTACCGCAGAGCATACCGTAAGCATGCTTTTGGCTTTAAATCGTAATATTCCTCAGGCGAATGCTTCCATAAAAAACGGGGAGTGGAACAGAAAAAAATTCATGAGCCGTGAGTTGCGAGGCAAATACTTAGGCATTATTGGTCTTGGTAGAATTGGGATAGAAGTTGCAGCTAGGGTTCAGGCTTTCGGCATGAAGGTTGTTGCCTATGATCCATATCTTTCTGAAAAAAGGGCAGAGAAACTTGAAATTGAGTTAGTGGAAATGGAAAGTCTATTTGCAAAAGTTGATTTTTTGAGTGTTCATACTCCTCTGACCGATGAAACAAGACATATGATTTCAGGGACAGAATTTGGTTTAATGAAAAAGGGTGTGAAGGTGCTAAACTGTGCAAGAGGCGGGATTATTGATGAAAAAGCATTGCTTGCTGCCATAGAAAACGGAATTGTTGCTGGTGCGGCGCTGGATGTTTTTGAAAGTGAACCGCCTAAAGATAACCGGCTTCTGGAATTTGATTGCGTTATTGCTACGCCGCATCTTGGAGCGGCTACTGAGGAAGCGCAAGTTAATGTTGCTGTTGAGATTGCAGAGCAGGTAGCTGATGTTTTAGAATCCAAAGGTATTCGTAATGCATTGAATTATCCTTGTATCGAAAGTGAAGCCAGTCGTATAATTGAGCCCTATATCAGACTGGGAGAAAAGCTGGGAAGCTTTCAATCACAGATTATTTCTGGACATATTACAAAAGTAAGTATAATATATAGTGGAGAGGTAGTGAATCACGAAGTAACTACGATTACTATCGCGATTATTAAAGGTTTGCTGGTAAATATTTTAGGCGAATCAGTTAACTATGTTAACGCCCCGTTAATAGCTCAGGAAAGAGATATTACTGTTAATGAAACCAAGGTTCTTGAAAATGAGCAGTTTTCAAATCTTATCAGTGTCGAAGTAGAGACTAATAAAGGTAAGAGCCTAGTGTCCGGGACGTTATTTACAAAAAATAAACCTAGAATCATCAGGATTAATGAGTTTTATATTGATACAATACCTCAAGGTAATGTGTTGATTACTCGGAGTCTTGATTCTCCTGGTCTTGTCGGGCGTATAGGGACTATATTGGGGGATAATAATGTTAATATTGCGGCTATGAATTTTGGTCGGTTGGGACCAGGCGTTGAGTCACTGGTAGTTCTAAATGTTGATAATGAAATAACAGAAGATGTGTTAATGCAGATAAGACAATGTGATAATGTAACGGATGCAAAGGTCATTAAACTTTAAGTTGTGAGCTTTAATAATATAAAAAATAGGGGGAGGGCATGAAAAGGAAAATATCAATTTTATGGATTTTGATCTTAAGTGTTTTTGTCTTTTTAAATCTTGCCGCAGCGGCACCTGCAATCATTAAAGATATTGTTGTAGAAACGCAAGATAGCTCAGTGAAGATATCAATTACTTCTAATCAGACACTACAAATAGAAACATTTAAAAACGATGAAAGCCCTGCGAATTATATTGTGCTTGATTTCATGGGTACTGTGTACACTGATCTTCCTTCTATAATAGAAGTTGACGGTGACCCGGTAGAAAAGGTGAGCTTGGTTAAAGGGGACAATGAAAAGATTACCTTAACAGGCAAAGAGTATTACTCCCTTGATTTTCTTGCGATTAATTTGAATAAGGCCGCAGATTACAATGTTAATCAGAGTAAGGCGGTTATTGACCTGAATATCGGTTCTGTCGCGGGTATTGGGACAGCATTTGCAGAGCAGAAGGCAGTTAAATTGACTCCACCAATTGTGGTTTCAAAAGCAAAAGAAAATCCAGTTACAACGACATCCCGCAAATCAGAATATTCTTCTTCGTCATCGACGTACGAAAAAGATACATATAAACCGAGAACTTTCATGTCAGAGGAAAAAAGCTATTCTCCAGCTGAACAACTTGTAAGTGAAAAGCTGGCGGAGGAAAAAATAGTAGAGAAACCAAAAAAGAAAAAAAGACGTCGTCGCGGCGGAACATTTTTTGGGAAGAAAAAAGCTATCGTTAAAGAGAAAAAGGAAGCTGAGCCTGAAAGAGTAATTGTC
>JAGLQQ010000159.1 GCA_023136735.1 Candidatus Omnitrophota bacterium
GAAAGAGTGCCGGAAAGAGTGCCTGTGGCAAGAACAAGAGTAAAAACTCCTCCTGCGGGAAAAAGCAGAAATTCTGATTATCTTATCGATAGAATAGTAAATGAAACTATAAGAAATAAAGAAAATGTCGCTTCAAAGATTGAAGAGTTGACATATGAACTGAAGAGAATGCAAGAAGAGCTGCATTTATCTAAAGGTGAGAAATCAAAAGTAGAGCAAAAGATTAATGAAATCCTGGCTAAGCTTGATCAGTTGCAGAATGCTTTGGATGAAGAGATAAGAAGACGCCGGTCTTTAGGTCAAAAAGTAGATGATCTCTTGAGCAAAAGAGATCAATATATAAAAGCGAAAAAACTCTACGAAGAATTTAAGTCTAAACTGGCTCAGATTACTGATGAAGTTCAGGTTATGACTGTCGAATTCAAAAGTATAAGGCAGCGACTTGACGAGGTTCAAGGCGAAAGAAAGAAACTTGCTGGTGAAGTAAAAGGTATGGAAACCGAATATACTGTATCAAAAACTGAGTATGATAAAGTCGTCAGACTCAGAGACACTATTTCAGCCAAAGTTGAAAGAATAGCCCTTGAGCTTGAAGAGTTACGTCGTGAACTTGATCTTCAGGTGACAGAAAAAACGCAGATAAGTGCTCAATTGAAAGATTATGAAGAAAGAAGCAACTACAGCGGAATGGAATTAGCAAGACTTAGGCAGTTGCTTGAACAAAAGGATGCAATGCTGCTTGATCTCACGGGAAGGTATAGTCAGCTTAAAGTTGAACTTGATGCGGTTGTGGCAGAAAAGTTTAAGGTGGAATTTTCATATCGCAATGCAATGACAGAGTTTGACAGAATTAAGGCAGATATTGAGAGATTTCTGCATGATAGCGGTACTAATTGATAGTAATAGCAATAAAATAATAGAACTTATATTAAATTGCACTTTTGTATGGGAAAAGGAGGACGTATGCGGAAGAAGAAGCTATATCCGATTGTTGCGATAGTTTTTGCGGTATCATTTTTGTGCGCAAATTCACTGCTTTTTGCACAATCTGTTGTCTTAAACGAAACTGAGATAAAAGAGGATGAAAGTGCGGTTAAAATACTATTCTCTACTAATCGCTCTATCCCGGTCGAATGTTACGACTTATCCGTGCCGCCTCAGGTAATTATTGATTTTATGGGAGAAATATACACAAACAAACCTGAGATTATGATGGTTAATAAAGGTGTGGTCAAACAAATGCGAGTTATCCGGGGGACAAAGAAAAGCCAAGACCTGGATGATTCTTTTTATTCTGTGGATTTTATAATAGTTGATTTGAAGGAATCAATGCGTTATGACTTTGACCAGGGATTGACTACCTCGGTATTGGTGGTTTCAAAGCCAGGAAAAATAATTGATGCGAATAAAGCACGAAAAGAAGCTGCAAAGCTTGTTGAAAAACCCCTGCCGGTATCTGCGCCAGCTAAAGAAGCTTCTAGTGTGATCGTTGCAAAAAGCACACCGCTTTCGATGGATGACAAGGAATATGAAATGCCTGTCAAGCCGGTTAAATCTCAAGAGATTAAAGAAGTTACAAAAGCTCAAAAGAAAGAGAGAATAGCCAAGTCGAAAAAAGGCAGAGTGAAAAAAGTAAAGAAACAAAAACCAATGGCTGAAAAATCAGAAGCAAAAGGAAAAACAACTATTGGAAAAATGAAGACAGGGATAAAAAACTTTTTTACTTTTGGTAAAGGCAAGAAGGAAGGGGTAGAACCCAAACAGAAAAGAAGAGCACAGAAGCCAGTAACTGAGGTTAAAGAAGTTGAGGTAAAGGAAGTTAAAGCTGTAGCTCCTACTCCACCTGCGAGCAAGAATAGTAAAAGAACATTTTTTAGTAAAAGAAGAAAACCTAAGGAAAGATCAACTGTTCAAAAAGCAAAAAAGCCCCAAAAGGCAAAAAAAGTCAAACCAGTTAGCAAGGCTATGAAAAGTAACAGCGAGGTTGATGGATATATAAATGCTATTTCCTTAGCTCAAACTATAGCTAATGAAAAGATTGATGAGCTTCAGGCTGCAAATAAAAACTTGTCAATTGCGGCAGATAATCTAAAAAAAGCGGATTCAGCTAAAAGAACTATAGGGCAAAGAATAGAGAATAATAATACTAAGCAGGAATTATTAAAGGCTGATTTTAACGAAAGCTTTAAGCTCGCTACATACGCGAAAAGCTCAGCTAATGCTACCTGGATGGAGTATTCGGACGCAAAAGAAAAATTGAGTTTGTTTTTGAAAAATAATGCTGATGCTGAGAACTTAGAAAAAGCTCAAACTTTATATGAACAAAAAAAAACAGCTATAGCTCAGGCAATAAAATCGGCTGAAAGTGTGAAAGAAGAAAGTGATGCAAAGTTAGCTTTATATGAGCAGGCAGTACAGGAAGGCAATGATTTGCTGCTTGAGGCAGATGACCAGAAAAAAAATCTAGGACAAGAGCAGATGCAGTATAACATTGCTGAAGAGGAAGTTTTCACAAAAAGACAGGAATTGGCTAGTGCTGAAAATGGTGTGCAAAAAGCGGAAAGGGATTATCAGCAATATGAGATAGATAAGTCTGATGCACAGTACAAAGAAGCCCTATTTAACATAGATCAGACATTGGCATTAGAAGCAGAGAAAGAGCAAAGAAGAAAAGAAGCAGAAAGACTTAGCAGGATTAAAGATCAAAAGGCCGAGCAGATGAGAGTGCAGCAGGCAATGAAGGACAAAGAAGAGGCTCAATTAGCGGCTTTAAAGCAGATCCAAAAGAATGAAGAGGCTGAAGAAAAACAATTTTTGCAAAGAAGAAAAGAAAAAGCAGAACCTAAAAGACGAAGAGTAAAACCTATGGCTAAACCAGCTGCAGTACCGGAGGTGTTTCAGAGAAGAACGGAAGTATTGTCTACAGCTGTTGAACTGCGCAACTCAGGACTTGAGATGCAGCGCCAGGGGGATTTTGACAGCGCTGTAAAATATTATCAACAGGCCTTGATTAGTGATCCAAAATATTCTACAGTGCATAACGATTTAGGAATTTTGTATGAACAAAAAGGCTTGAATGATAAAGCAAAGATGGAGTATCTTGCGGCCCTTAAAATAAACCCTCATTATGTTAGAGCACACTCGAATTTGGCTCTTTTATATGAGAAGTCGGGAGATAATAATAAGGCTTATTATCATTGGAAACAGAGGGTACAGCTAGGTCTAGAGGATGATCCTTGGACACATAAGGCTAAAAAGAGAATGGAATTATTAGAACAACAGAGAAAGTAGAAGAATGTCAAATAAAGTAATTATTGGTGCGCAGTGGGGAGATGAAGGTAAAGGTAAAATAATTGATATCCTTTCTAAGGACGTTGACTATGTGGTTCGTTATCAGGGAGGAAACAATGCAGGGCATACTGTAGTTGTTGGTACAGAGCAGGTAATCCTGCATTTAATTCCGTCAGGAATTCTGCATAAAAACAAAATATGTGTTATCGGTAACGGGGTTGTTATTGATCCTGAAGCTTTGCTGAGTGAAATAGAATATCTTAAAAAGCGTAATATCGATGTCAGTAAAAGCCTTAGGATAAGCGATAGGGCACATGTGATTTTCCCTTATCATAAAATTCTTGATCAATTGAGGGAAGAAAAATTCAGAAAAATTAAGATTGGGACTACAGGTAAGGGAATAGGTCCGTGTTATACCGATAAATTTGCCCGGGGCGGAATAAGAATAGGGGATCTTTTAAATAAATCTTTATTTGAAGCCAAATTGAAATGCAATATTGAGGAAAAGAACGCAATTTTCTCAAAAGTTTATAAGCATAAAAAATATCCGTTTGATAAAATATATCAAGAGTATCTTGATTTTGTTGAGATTATTAAACCTTATATTTGTGATTGCTCAGTGCTTCTTAATGAAGCTATAAGAAAAAAGAAAAAGATACTCTTTGAAGGCGCTCAAGGGACTTTACTTGATGTTGATCACGGAACGTATCCTTTTGTTACATCCAGTAATTCTACTGCTGGAGGCGCTTGTGTAGGAAGCGGGATAGGGCCGACCAGGATTGATAAGGCTCTCGGTATTGTTAAGGCGTATACTACAAGGGTTGGAGAAGGGCCTTTCCCTACAGAGTTTTCTGCTCCATTGATGAAAAAAATTCGTACAATAGGTAAAGAATTCGGGGCAACAACAGGCAGACCGCGCAGATGCGGTTGGTTTGACGCATTAGTTGTTAAACACGCAGTTGATGTTAACGGACTTGATGGCATCGTTGTGACTAAGCTGGATGTTTTGGATCAAATGCCTAAACTAAAGATATGTACAGGATATAAGTATAAAGGTAAACTTTATGAGCATTTTCCTTCGGATATTGAAGTCCTCTGGAAAGCAAAGCCTGTTTATGAAGAATGGCCGGGATGGCTTAAAGATACAACACAGACAAAGAAATTCGCAAACTTACCAATTAATGCCCGCAAATACATTAAGAGACTATCTCAACTGGTAGGAGCTAAAGTAGAAATAGTCTCAATAGGCTCTGAGCGAAACCAAACTCTTTTTGTTTAAGTAAGAGGAAAAAAATAAACTCATGATAGATATTTACGAAATAACTTCTCGTTTAGTACTTGCTGCTGTTTTAAGCGGCTTGATAGGTTATGAGCGGGAGGTACATGGCCGGGCCGCAGGACTTAGAACAACAATACTTGTGGGTGTAGGATCGTGTCTGATGATGATCCTTTCAATGTATTTGCATGCTATTTATGCTCACTCTGCTGATGTAGACCCGAGTAGAATAGCGGCACAGGTTGTCAGTGGTATTGGGTTTCTGGGTGCAGGTACGATAATTCGTTATGGATCTTCTGTTCGTGGTTTAACCACAGCTGCAGGCCTTTGGGCCGTTGCAGGTATTGGACTTGCTGTTGGATGCGGTTTTTATCCGGCAGCTTTAATGGCTACTGGAATAATATTTGTGGTATTAGTGTCATTATCTCGTTTTGAAAGAAAAATAAGAAAGAGATTTGATAAAATACTCAAAATAGAAATATCAGGCGGTATTGATAAGTTCTGTCAGGTGACAAAGACTATTTCTGATTTTCAGGCTGTGATCAAGAATGTTGAAGTAAAGCCGGCTGTTGGAAAAAATGTGTTTAGAATGATCCTGACATTAGAGATCTATGACCAAAAATTAAGTAATGAGATCACAAAATCCCTGGTAAAAGTTGAAGGCATATCGACTGTAAAATGGGTTTAAAGAAAAAGAAGCAAATACCCCCTAAGAACAAAGCAAATCATATTAGTCTCAACAGCAATAATCTCTGTACTGCCAGAATAGATATTTCAAGAGAAAAACGGCGAGGTTTTCCTGAAGTTATTTATTGTCCAGGAAAAACAATTGCACAAATTAAAAATATAGCTATTTGTATTTTGTGTTATAACGACACTCTTCTTTTGACAAGAGCAAGTAGAAAGATATATTCTGACCTTAAAAAATCTATTCCCCAAATAAAATTCAATGCGCAAGCAAAATTGATATATTATTGCAGGAAAAAGAAAAAAAATGAGTCTAAAGGGAAGATACTTGTAATAAGCGCAGGAACCAGTGATATCCCTGTAGCAGAAGAAGCTGCAGTGACAGCAGAGCTTATGGGTAATCATGTAGAACGTTTATACGATGTCGGAGTTGCTGGGATCCATAGGTTGCTTGATAAGGTGGATCTTATCAGGCAGGCAAGTGTTATTGTTGTGGTGGCTGGAATGGAAGGAGCATTGGGGAGCGTTATCAGCGGAATGGTAGATAAACCGGTTATTGGCGTTCCTACAAGCGTAGGTTACGGAGCAAGTTTTTCCGGTATAGCACCGCTATTGACCATGCTCAACAGCTGTTCTCCAGGAGTAAGTGTAGTTAATATAGATAATGGCTTTGGCGCCGGTTATATGGCTGGATTGATAAATAAATAGGGGAAATACTAGGGTGTGGGGTGTAGGGAGTAGGGAAAAAATTATAAACCATACCGTTAAAATAAAAAACAGGAAGCAAATAATATAATTTTAAATAGGGAATTGGAGATAGGGTGTAGGTGGTAGGGAAAACCAAAAAATATTTTAACCCCATCTCCTAATCCCCAAACCCCAGGTTTTTATTATGAAAATCGCATATTTTGATTGTTTTTCAGGTATAAGCGGTGATATGGTACTGGGTGCTTTTATTGACTCAGGATTAAAATTATCTGATCTTAAAAAAGAGCTCTTAAAGCTTAAGATACCAAAATTTGAGATAAAGGCCGTAAAAGTCAAAAGAGGTCATATTAAAGGGACTAAAGTCCAAATAGTCTCAAAAAAAAAATTCAGAATTGAAAATTTAAAAAGCGCTATTAATATAATCGAAAAAAGTAAGATCGATATTCAGTCCAAGAAAATCTCTAAAGAAATATTTACAAAATTAGCTCAAGCTGAGTCAGATGTGCATAATGAGCCAATTGCGAAAGTTCACTTTCATCAATTAGGCGAGCTCGATACTATAGTTGATATTGTGGGATGTGTTTTAGCAATAAAATTACTTGGTATCGAAAAAGTTTATTCATCAAGTATTACCATTGGAACGGGTATGGTTAATTCTCATGGGGAGATATTCCCTTTGCCTGCGCCGGCAGCATTGGAATTAATAAAAAAGCGTACTATAAATATCAATCCTCAGATCACGCATGAGGTCATAACGCCGACAGGTGCGGCGATTATAGCAATGCTTACGCGGGAGATTACTCCGTCTGTAAACATGAAAGTATTAAAGATAGGTTATGGGGCAGGAACACATACACGGCCTAATTCTTCTAATCTTTTACGAATTATGATTGCCGAGGATGTCGCTGAACTTGAGAATGATAGTATTACTATATTAGAGTCAAATATCGATGATACGCTGCCGCTTAACTTTGAACTGCTTTATGATCGGCTGTTTAAGGCTGGAGCTCTTGATGTTTATACCCATCCCGTGATGATGAAGAAGATGCGCTCAGGGTTGTTACTTAATGTTCAGGCGCAAGATAGGGATGTTTCGAAAATTACGAATATAATATTTAAGGAAACCAGCACTATCGGCCTTCGTCTTCAAAGGGTGTCCCGTCGGAAATTAATGAGAAAGGTCTTGAATCTTAGGACTAATTATGGCATAATTGTGGGAGTGAAAATCGCCTATCTAGGGGGTAAAATCGTAAATATAGCCCCGGAATATGATGATTGCAAGAAAATAGCCCAAAAAAGAGCAATACCTTTTAAAAATGTATACGATAAAGTTAAAGCTGAGGCATTAAAGAAATTCAGCTAAAGTTATAATTCATGCTGTAATCCCGCCGAAAAGCGGCGGGATTAAATTCGCATAGCAACTTATGAACACTGAGTTTATAAGTTACATGCTCATTTAAGGAGGAAGAAAGAAATGTACGCATTCTTACTGGTTATTCACGTTATTGTTTCATTGTTTTTAATATTTATAATTTTGATTCAAAGTGGTAAAGGAGAAGGTCTTTCGGATGTTTTTGGCGGTGGATCAAGCCAGACAACGATTTTCGGCTCAAGAACAGGAAACTTTCTGACTAAAGCAACAACAGCCTCTGCTATAATCTTTATGGTTACTTGTTTGAGTCTTGCTCTTATTTCTAAGAGAAGCGGCGGATCAATAGTTCAGCAGGAGCTTTTGAAAGAGCAGACAGTTGAAAAAGTTCAGCAAATGCTGGGTGATAAGGAAGCAGCATCTGAGGAAGCAGC
>JAGLQQ010000016.1 GCA_023136735.1 Candidatus Omnitrophota bacterium
GTTTATCTATATAAAATAAACAGTTATGTTAAATTATTCACATTATTTAAGAATGAACCGTTTTTTTTGCTATTTTGAATACAAGAAAATGCTAACATTTTTGAGAAAGTTGAGTTAAATATAACTTGAATCACCAACGGATATGTGTTAAACTAAAAATATTAATTGGAGAGTAGTATTTTGTTAAATTAGCGGTGGGGGCCGTGACCAGGCTGATTAAATTATGGAACAATTAAAAGCTATATTTGAAAAGTTTGCAAAGCCAAAAGCTGAGATCGTTGTTGGTCTGGATATAGGTAATTCCAGTGTTAAAGTGGTTCAGCTGCTTACGCAGCCAGGTTCTTTATTTAAAGAGCTTGTGAGTTTTGATATTCAGCGATTTCAAAGCCCCAAATTAGCAGATGTATCTAAGGCCATCAAAAAATCCCTGAAAAATGCTCAAATAAGCTCAAAATTAGTGAACACCTCGGTATCCGGACAGGCAGTTATTGTCAGATATGTTCAGATGCCGAAGATGACCAAGGGAGAATTACTTAAGGCGCTGAAACTTGGCTTAGGAAAATATATTCCGTTTAACCTTAATGAGGTTAATTATGATTTTCAAATATTAGGTGATAGCGGAGAAGGTAAGGGCCAGAAGATGATGAAGGTTTTGCTGGTTGCTGTAAAAAAAGAAGTAATTGAAGAAAGAATAAAGATTTTACTGGATGTAGGGCTTACTCCTGGAGTTATTGATGTTGATTCTTTTGCTATCGTAAATTCTTTTAAATTAGTGCAGCAGGAGAATAAGGGTATTATTGCTGTTTTGGATATAGGTGCTGATATAACCAGTATAACGATTTTACGCAATAATATCCCGCATTTTAACCGGGATATTCCCATCGGTGGCAGGCATTTGACAAAAGCTATTATAGCTGAATTCGAAATGACAGAAGTTGAGGCTGAGGAGTTAAAGCATGATCCAAAGGATCGATATGGGGATCTAATAAGCGCTATCCGTTCTGTTTTAGACTCTATCGCCAGTGAGATCCAAATGTCTTTTAATTATGCGGAAAGCCAAATGGGTGGAAGCGTACAAAAGATTTTTCTTACAGGCGGAACAGCAAAATTTAAGGGGATAGATAAAGTCTTAAAAAGCATACTCGGTATAGATGTTGAGATATGGGATCCAACTAGAATTTTGCAAATAAATCCTGAGTTACCAAAAGAGCGGCTTATTGAAGTGGGGCCGCTGCTTACGGTATCTATAGGGTTGGCACTTAGAGGGTAAAATATGATAGAAATTAACCTGTTACCGGAAGCTTATAAAGCAAAAAAAGTGGAAAAACACCAAAAGCTTCCTGTAAATTTGATATTGCTTTCAATAAATGCTGTGCTCTTGGCAGTTTTTCTGATTATTACTGCTTTAAATGTTGGCCGGAGTATTACTTTGCATGCGCTTAATACTCGATTAAAAGGGCTGGCCCCTGAACAGCAGAAGATTATATCTATTCAGCATAAAACGGCAAATCTCAAGACAACAAATGCGCTTTTTAGTTCTTGGACAACAAATAGATTTTTGTGGTCTAAGAAACTGAATTTATTGAGCGACATAATTATGCCGGGAATTTGGTTGAAAAAATTATCATTGGGAAAAAAAACAGTGACTCAGGCGCAGGTTCAAACTGGGTTAACCCAGGGAAATAAATTCCTTAAGCTTGAAGCTACTGCGGTATCTGTTGCTCATGATGAAATGGGAATAATCGGCAATTTTGTTAGAAATCTCAAGCTTAATAAGGAGTTTTTTCAGGATTTTAAGGGGATTGAGCTTGAAGGGGTATTGCGTCGACAGATAGCAACGGTGGAAGTGATGGATTTTACTTTAATTTTTTTGTTTAAACCGGAAGTTGAGTTGTGAAGCTGAAAATAAGTTCATTAAAAGAGTTAAGAATCGCAGGTATCCCATTTTTTCAGATTGCTCTGGGGGTGAGTGTTTTAGTGCTGATTTTACTGATTGTTCCCCAAGTAATGAACATGGCAAAGGTCTCGGGGGAAACCAATGAAAAAAAGAAAATCCTGAGCGACCTTGATTTAGGGATTAAAAATTTTACTGCTTTAGAACTTGATCATAATTCTTTGGACGGCGCTTACAAGGATTTTATCAGGCGCTTGCCTTTGCAGCGTGAATTTCCGGTTTTTCTGGAACTGTTTTCAAAACTAGCCAGGGAAAATGGTGTTAAGATAATTGCTATGGAACCGCAAAAAGTAATTGATGATCCGACATTGTTTTTTGTTAAAATTCCGGTATTAATTGATGCATATGCCGGATACCATGAACTGGGGAAATTTATAAATGAACTGGAGTTTTCAAGTAAATTAATTAAAATTGATAAGATTAAAATAATTAATATGGATGTAGGCCAAAATAAGCAACAGGTTTTTTTGACTGTCCTAACATTTTGTTTGAAGGATTTCACGAATGAAACAAACTTGCGTTAACATTTTAGTTATCTTACTCAGTATGATTGTAGTTTCCGGAGCTCGGGCCAGTTCGCGGGATTTTACTTATCAATCTAAGGGAAATCGCGATCCATTTATGAGTTTAGTGACAAAAGATGGTCGTATTTTACCCGGGGCTAGAGTAGTTTCAGAAACTGGTGATGTCGAACTTGAAGGGATTATCTGGGATCCCAAGGGTAAGTCAATGGCGATTATAAACGGCAAGCTTGTTAAGGAACAGCAGAGGGTCATGAATATGCAGGTTTTAAAGATAAAAAAGGATAGTATCATTTTGCAAAAAGGGGGAAATGTAATAGTTATTAATTTAACAAAAGAAAGGGGGACTTCGGATGGGAAATATTAAATGGATGACTTTTAAGGGTAGGATTTTATTTTTAGTTTTGGTGTTGGTTCTAGCAGTAGGTACTTTTTTGGCTGCAAACCAAGTAAATGAAATGCAGGTTGAAGATACGGAGACAGGGAATATTAGTGTTGAGTTTAAGGATGCTGATATCCAGGATGTTTTCAGAGTGCTTGCATTAAAAGGCAATGTAAGTATAGTGGCGGATCCTGAAGTGAAAGGGCTTGTTACCGTACAGATTACTGATGTGCCATGGGAAAAAGTTCTCGATGTAATATGCCGCACATATGGGTATGCATATGAAAGAGAAACAAATATAATCCGCGTGACTACTCTTGATAAACAGGGACAAGAAAATCTGGTCACAGAAGTATTTGCTTTAAATTATGCTAAGGCAGGTGATGTGGCAACCTCAATTTCTGAGATGCGCTCAGATAGAGGCAAAATAAAATTTGATGCAAGAGCTAATCTTGTAATTGTTACTGATATTCCTACTAATATCTATAAAATTAGCAAAGTTATTGAACGTCTTGATTCAATGACGCCTCAGGTAACAATTGAAGCAAGGATTATGGAGACAAATTTTTCTAATATCGAAGACTTGGGCTTAAAATGGAATGCTTCTTATAATGCTAAGCTCTCTTCAAGGCCGACTACTTTTCCTTGGCCGGCAAATGATGTTGGGGGAACATATGCTAATTATATGCCTAAGGGAGATTCGACTGATTCATTCCCATCAGTAGCAAGTCCTGCATTCCCATTGGCAACTAATTCGGATTATTCCTTTGGGATTCTTGATGGTGCTTCTTTTAGTCTTTTGCTTGAAGCTATTCAAACCAAAGGAAAAACAAAGATATTGTCAAACCCGAGCATAACAACTCTGGATAATGAAATGGCTGAAATTCATATTGGGACAGATTGGCCAATAGCTAATTATTCATATAGTGAGGAGCAGGGAAGATTTGTTATTTCCGGGTGGGAATATAAAAGCTATGGTATTCTTCTTAGAGTTACACCTACAATTAATCAGAATGGATATGTTACGCTAAAATTGCATCCTGAGATTTCGGATAAACAGGAAGAAATTGAGTTTGAAGGAGCGAGAGTTCCAGTGTTGAGTACTCAGACTGTAGATGCGACAGTTATGATTAAAGATGGACAGACTTTGGCTATCGGTGGATTGATTAAGGATAAAGTGGTTGAGACTAAAACACAAATTCCTTTACTCGGGAGTATCCCTTTCTTGGGAAAACTGTTTCAGCATACGGCTAATGAAGTTGAAAGAAAGAATTTGCTTATTTTTATTACGCCGCATATAGTTAAAGAAGGCAGTCTGGTCAAAAGACAAAAGATATCTGAAGTTCTTGAAACCGCTGTGATGGACATGAGTGTAGTTGAAGCAGATATGGCGAATCTTGGGATGGAAGAAGTTGTTAAAGTCGAAGAAGCAGATTTTCTTAAAGCAGACATGTTTGATAAGGAATTAGAAGAGTTAAAGGCTGATGAAGAGGTTAATGCCCCAGCGCAGACACCTGTTGCGGTTGCCGGGGAAGCAGCATCTGTAATGCCTGAGGCCCCCTCACCGATGATGGAAAAAGCACCTGTTGAAAAAACTGAGGCTGTCGAAGAAAAGGGCAGAAGAAATAAGGGATTTCTATTTAAGAAATAAAACCAGTTATGAGAGGTTTAAAATCAAAGACTAAAGCCGAAGACTAGCGGGGAATACCAGCTCCCTAAGTCTTAGGTTTTTGTCTTTTGATGAAAATTATATTGGATGCAATAAAAATAAAGGCTACGTTCAAAAAAGATGGAATGATGCGTTTTATATCGCACCTGGATTTTATAAGACTTATCTACAGGGCATTAAGACGCGCAGATATTCCTTTTGTCCTGACTCAGGGATTTAGCCCGCATCCAAAGGTGAAATTTGATACTGCTTTAAAACTGGGGGTAAGAGGGAAAATGGGAGTAATGTTTTTTTTGAGGACAAAAATGGCACTGCTGGAGTTCAAAGATAAAATGGATATACAGCTAAATAAAGATTTAAGGACTATAGATATTAATTATGCAGAATAAAGAAATTTTAATGAGTGTTGATGAACAGGAGAAAAGAGTTGCTGTTTTAGAAAACGGCAAGATTGAGGAGTTTTTCCTGGAGAGAAATAGTGTCGCGCATCTCGCTGGCAATATTTACAAAGGCAAAGTTGCTCAGGTTGTAAAAGGAATGGAAGCGGCTTTTGTTAATATTGGGCTCGAAAAAAACGGGTTTTTATATGTGCAGGAACTATTGCCGGAATCTTTGCGTAGCGATGAGTATGCTATCGAAAACGCGGACGAAGTAGAAAAGGAGAATTCTTCCAAGAAATCAATCCGCCAAACAAAGACAATTGATAAACTTTTAACCAAGGGCCAAGATGTGCTTGTTCAGGTCGTTAAAGAGCCGTTTGGGACCAAAGGGTGTCGTTTGACTTCCCAGATAAGTCTTCCGGGGCGTTTTTTGGTTTTGATGCCATACAGCAAAAATATCGGTATTTCCAAAAAAATAACTAATGAAAAAGAAAGACAGCGTTTAAAAGCGTTGTTGAAGGAAATAGGGTTACCTAAAGACATGGGCTGTATTATGCGTACTCAAGCGCAGCGAATGGGAAAGCGTGAGTTTGCCCGTGAATTAAAATATTTGCTTAGATTATGGAGAATTATAAAAATTAAATCCTCTAGAAGAAACGCGCCTTGTTTGATACACGAGGAATATGATCTGACCTTAAGGGTGGCTAGAGATTTTTTCAATGATGACATAAAAGAGGTATTGATCGATAATA
This sequence comes from Candidatus Omnitrophota bacterium, assembly GCA_023136735.1. Lineage (GTDB taxonomy): Bacteria > Omnitrophota > Gorgyraeia > B26-G9 > B26-G9 > JAGLQQ01. Next base: position 5,659 of record JAGLQQ010000016.1, read on the forward strand.
AAGAAGATTATAAAAAAGTAATGGGGTTTATCAAAACTCTGGCTCCGCATCTCAGGCGCTATATTCATTTTTTTAAGGAAAAAATGCCTCTTTTTGAGAAACATGATACTCAGATGCAAATAGAAAAGATATTTGCTCAGAAGGTATCACTTAAAAAGGGTGGCTATATAGTTATTGAAAGAACCGAAGCGCTGGTTTCCATAGACGTAAACAGTGGCAGTTTTGTAAACAGAGGGAGATTAGAGGAAACAGCGTTTTTGACTAATTTAGAGGCGGCAAAAGAGATAGCGCGCCAAGCTGCTTTAAAGGATCTTGCCGGAATAATAGTAATTGATTTTATTGATATGCAGAAGTCATCTCATCAGAAAAAAGTGCTTAGTGTGTTGATGAAGGCTATGGAAAATGATAAAGCACGCTTCACGATATATCCGTTTTCTCCGCTTGGAATTGTTCAAATAGCTAGGCAGAGAATCAGAAAGAACCTGGATAGCGTAATTTTTGATAAATGTGTCCATTGTTCCGGAATAGGTAGGGTGAAATCAGTACAAACCATTGCTATTGCTGCATTAAGACAGATTAGATACTTTCTGCAAACAAATAAAAGGCGTCATCTAAAGGTAAAGGTTCATCCTAAAATAGCCATGCGGCTGCTTAATGAAGACCGTATGATCATTACCAATATGGAAAAAAAGATGTGGGTGAAAATAGCTATAATTACTGACGAACAGTTAGGTATTGAAGAAGTTGTTTTTTTGTGATATACTCATTCATACTGTTTTTATGAAAATTAGCGAAAAAATGAATGTTTAAACTTGGAGGTGGATACTGTGTATGCAATTTTAGAGGTTGGTGGTAAGCAATATAAGGTTGCGCCAAAAGATGTGATTGAGGTTAATAAACTTGATGAGGAAGCAAAGAATACAATTACTCTGGACAAAGTTTTATTACTTGCTGATGGCAAAAAGGTCGAGATTGGACAGCCTTATGTAACAGGGGCAAAGGTCGAGGCTGAAGTGGTTGGGCAGACAAAAGGCAAGAAATTAATAGTCTATAAGTACCTGCGAAGAAAAGACTCGCATAAAAAGACAGGGCATAGACAAAAGTTAACGAAATTACTTATAAAAAAGATTAGTAATAAATAGAGATTCAATGGGTATATATCCCCCCTATTGTACGGTGGGATTAATTCAGCCAAATAATTTAAGTTTTGGTTTTATCAAGGAGATAATAACAATGAGTACGAAAAAAGGACAAGGCGCGAGCCGCAACGGAAGAGATAGTAATGCTCAAAGATTAGGTGTTAAGCATTTTGGTGGTGAAACCGTAAAAGCCGGATCTATTTTGATCAGGCAGCGCGGTATGAAATTTAAGCCGGGTAAGAATGTTGGTGTAGGCAGGGATTATACTCTGTATTCACTTGTAGAGGGCAAAGTTAATTTTCCCAAAACAAAAGTTATCAGTGTTAATACTAATTAGGATTAATTAAAAGGTCATGTTCATTGACCGGGCTAAAATCTATATCAAAGCTGGTAATGGCGGCAAAGGCTGTGAAAGCTTTTATCACAAGAGGGGGATGCGTTATCGTCGCCGTGACGGAGGCCATGGAGGTCACGGGGGGAATGTAATTATGCGCACTGATGCTAATGTGCATACTCTTCTGGATTTTCGTTATCGACAGCATTTCAAAGGTGAATCCGGTAAACACGGAAGCAGCAATTTGAAAAGGGGCAGCGATGGCGAAGATCGTATTATTCTTGTGCCTCCTGGCACAATTATCAGAGATTATCAGAACGGACTTTTGGTTCGTGATCTAAGTAAAGAAAACGAGCAGGTTATAGTTGCAAAAGGTGGCGCGGGTGGGAACGGAAACCAAGGGGGAAGACCAGCTACTGAAGGCAGTCCAGGCCAAGAAAAGATAATAAGTCTTGAGCTTAAGCTAATCGCTGATGTAGGGCTTATCGGATATCCAAATGCCGGTAAATCGTCATTCGTAAATACAGTTTCTGAGTCTAAATCAAAAGTAGCACAATTTCCTTTCACAACAATTCGCCCTGTACTAGGGGTTGTTAAATCCAGCCAATTGCATGAAAGATTCGTAGTCGCGGATATCCCCGGCATAATTAAAGATGCGCATAAAGGCAAAGGTCTAGGGCTTGAATTCTTGCGTCATATAGAGAGGACTAAGCTTCTGTTGTTTTTGATAGATATGTCCGGCACAGATGGACGTCAGCCTGTTGAAGATTATCTAAATTTATTGAACGAAATAGAGTCATATGACAGGCAGCTCATGAAAAGACCGCGAGTATTAGTGGCAAATAAAATGGATTTGCCTGTTTCAAAGGACAATCTGTTAGATTTTAAGGCGCAAATTAAAGAAGGAATATACCCGAGTTCTTGTGTTAGCGGAGAAGGAATAGAAAAGATTACGGATGTTTTATATAAGAAACTAAGTAAAGAATAATTACAAAAATAGATGCAGGGTTTCAACATGGATATTAAATTTAATAAAGGCGATAAAATAGTTGTAAAAGTTGGTTCAAGCATATTAAACTCAGATGCTAATGCGCTTGATATGAAGCGCTTGGAAATGATCGTAAGCGGGGTAAGCAAGCTTAAGAATATGGGCTATGAGGTTGTTATTGTTTCTTCGGGCGCTATTGCCTGCGGCATGGAAAGATTGGGGATGACCAATAGGCCAATTTCGGTTTTTGCTTTGGCTTCTACAGCGGCAGTAGGTCAAAGTGTACTTATGTCTGACTATGAGCAGTTATTTAAAAAGTATAATTTTTTAACTGCCCAGATATTGCTTACATCAGACGGTTTGGAAAATCGTACACGTTATTTAAATGCGCGTAATACCATTCAACACCTTTTGCAAATGGGAAATATTATCCCAATTGTAAATGAAAATGATGCAGTGGTAACCGATGAGATTAAGTTTGGTGATAATGATAAGCTTTCAGCTCAGGTTGCGGCATTAATAGATGCTAGACTTTTAATTATACTTTCTGATGTTGATGGTTTGTATGATGGTAATGGTAATGTTATGGAAAGAATCGAAAATATAGATTCATGCATAAGCAGCCTTGCCGGTGACACGAAGAAAAAAACAACTGTGGGCGGAATGATCACCAAGATCGAAGCGGCAAAGATAGCTGTTAATGCTGGCATTCCTATGGTTATTGCCAATGGTCTGAATAAAGACGTCTTAGAGCAAGTAGTAACAGGGGAAACTGTTTGTTCTTGGTTTTTGCCTAAAAAGGACAAGATATCCGGTAAAAAACGCTGGATTGCCTTTAGCTGTAAGAATTGTGGAAAAATTATTGTTGATGATGGAGCAAAACAAGCGTTACAGGACAAGGGGAAAAGTCTTCTGGCTATTGGAATCACAGCAGTTGAGGGAATTTTTTCTTTTGGAGATCTGGTTATTATCTCAGATATTCATCATAATGAGATTGCTAGAGGCCTGGTAAATTATTCAAGCGAGGAAGTAGACAAGATTAAGCAAACAAAGACAGATGATATTGAAAAAATTCTAGGCTGTAAATCTTATGATGAAGTGGTGCATAGAGACAACCTGGTTATTTTAATATAAAAGGAGGATAAATGTCCTTAAAACAAGATATTTTACATACAGCCGTTCTTGCCCAAAAAGCAGCACGCTTTTTAGGTGCTCTTTCGAGTGAGAAAAAGAATAAAGCAATAAAAGCAATGGCAGATAGTTTGCTTAATAATTCGCAGGCGATAATAAAGGCTAATAAAAAAGATATAAAGTTTGCCAATGAACAGAAGCGCTCAAGTGCTTTTATTGACAGGCTTACACTTAGCTCTCAGCGAATAAAGAAAATGAGTAATGATCTTTTAGCTGTGATTGCGTTGGAAGATCCTGTGGGCAAAGTAATAAAAATATGGAGAAGGCCTAACGGCTTAAATATGTGCAAAATCAGCGTTCCTTTGGGGGTGATCGGAATAATTTATGAATCACGTCCTAATGTGACCAGTGATTGTGCTGCATTATGTCTGAAGGCGGGTAATGCTGTAATATTGCGTGGAGGCAAGGAATCAATACATTCTAATATCGCGATTTACAAAGCAATTTTCAAGGCTCTTACTAAATGCGGATTTCCTGAGGGGTGTATTAGTCTTATCTGCACAACTGATCGGGCTGCTGTGTCGATAATGCTTAGTTTATCCGATCACATAGATTTGATTATTCCCCGCGGAGGAGAGTCTTTGATCAGAAGTGTTGTTGAAAATTCTAAAATACCTGTGATAAAGCATTACAAAGGGATCTGTCATACATATATTGACAAATATGCTGACTTGAATATGGCTGAGGAAATAGCATTTAATGCTAAGGTGCAGCGTCCTTCAACCTGTAATGCAATGGAATGTTTGCTGGTACATAAATCGGTAGCAGCTGAATTCTTGCCGCGTATAGTCAAAAGATTAAAAAAGGCAAAAGTTGAAATCAGGGGATGCCAGAATACGATTAAGCTTGTCAAAGGGGTAAAAAAGGCAACCAATAAGGATTATGCTACTGAATTTCTTGATCTTATTTTAGCCATTAAGATTGTGAATTCCATGGCTGAAGCATTGGCTCATATAGTAAAGTATGGCAGCAAACATTCAGACGCGATTATTACAGATAATTTCCCTAATGGGATGAAGTTTTTAAAATTAGTAGATTCAGCATGCGTCTATCTTAATGCTTCGACCAGGTTCACAGACGGAAATGAGTTCGGTCTAGGAGCTGAGATAGGGGTTAGTACCGATAAACTTCATGCGCGCGGACCTATGGGGCTAGAGGAATTAACTATCTATAAATATATGGTCATGGGTAATGGGCAAATCAGAAAGTAAAAACAGAGTTGGAATTTTGGGGGGAACTTTTAATCCGCCTCATAATGGGCATCTGCTTATAGCTCAAGAAGCATATACCCAATTAGGTCTGAATAAGGTGTTGTTTATCCCAGGGAGAGTTCCTCCGCATAAAAACAGGCTGGATATTATTGATGTTGAATTAAGATACGAAATGGTTAAACTTTTATTAAAGGACAAACCTGAGTTCAGCATCAGCAGGATTGAAATAGAAAAAATCGGAGTTTCTTATTCTGTAGAAACACTTAAGATTTTAAAAGCAGGCGAGCCTGATACACAATTTTATTTCATTGTGGGATCAGATGCAATTCCTGAGCTTAAAACCTGGAAAAATATCGAAGAAATTTTAACACTGTGCAAATTTGCCATTGGTATGCGGCCGGGATTTAAAGATTATCAGGTTCCGGGGGGTATGGTTTTCTTAGAGGGTGTTTTTCCGGACATTTCAAGCGGCCGCATAAGAGAGATGTTGCGTAATGGTGAAGCAGCCGAACATATAATAGGACATTCAGTGAATAACTTTATAAAAGAAAGAAAATTATATCAATAAAATGGAATCTCAAATAATTTATATCCTACCTGTAATTCTTGTTGTTCTGGTCATTTTTTCTGCTTTCTTCGCAATGTCTGAGGTGGCATTTGTAAGTTTGAATAAAATGAGACTACGCTATCTGCTGAACCAGAATATGAAAAACGCGCAAATTGTGCATAGAATTATCAAAAAAATGGACAAATTGATTGCGACGATATTGGTTGGTAATAATTTTGTAAATATTGCTATTTCTTCAATAGGAACAGCTATTTTTATATATTTCTGGGGAAATAACTATATAACAATCGCAATCTCTACAATAGTTATTACGTTAATTGTTCTGATAGTTGGTGAAATCACACCCAAGATATTTGCGGTTAAACATGCCGAAAAAGTTTCCCTGCGTGTGGCCTGGTTCATGGATCTTATAATCCAAATTCTTCACCCAATTGTAAAGGTTTCCCTTAATATCAGTAACTTGTTCTTAAAGCTTTTAGGTGAGCCGCCGCCCAAACGTTCGCCTTTAGTAAGTGAAGAAGAGATCCGTCTTATGATTGAATTGGGTAAGGAAGAGGGAGTGCTTACGGATGGTGAAAGAAGTATGCTGCATAGGATATTTGAGTTTGGAGATACGCTTGTTTACGAGGTTATGATGCCTGTAGAAAAAGTCATAGCCATTGATATAAATTCAACAGCTGATGAATTGTTAGATGCAATTGTTGAAAAGGGCCATTCGCGGATACCTGTATATGATGGAGACATGAATAATATTTGCGGGGTTATATATGCGCGTGAATTACTTAATGTGTGGAGGAATAAGGATCTTATAATTATTCAGGATCTTTTGCATCCGCCTTATTTTATCAATTCAAGAAAAAGAGTGAGTGAATTACTGCGTGAGTTTCAGAAAATTCATGTTTATATGGCTATTGTTACAGATGAAAGAAAAAATACATTAGGCCTGGTTACATTGGAGGATTTAATAGAGGAAATAGTGGGAGAAATAGAAGGCGATGTAAGTTAAGACTATTTTAATCAGGTAATTTTTTCAGGAATAGACAGTATTTGGGAAGGAAGTGAAAATCTAATTGAAGAGTAAAGTATTGAAAATCGTTGAACTAGCGCAGGAAAGAAAAGCAATTGATGTCATTGCTCTTGATCTGCGAAAGACCGCTAACTTTTGTGATTATTTCGTAATACTCACAGGAACATCTATGACACATATAAAGTCTATCGCAGATGGTATTAATGATGGGCTTCGTAAAGATGGCATCCGGACACATCATGCCGAAGGGTATCGGGAATCAAAATGGGTAGTCCTTGATCACTTTAGTGTTATTGTTCATGTTTTCGATGAAAATACACGTCTTTTTTACGATTTGGAGAATCTCTGGGCAGATGCACCGAAACTTAAATTAAATCTAAAGGTAAAGTAGCATATCCTAACTCCTAAATGGAATTATCGAAGGTAAAACAGAGGTAGGAATAGCAAGTATTTAGAGA
>JAGLQQ010000160.1 GCA_023136735.1 Candidatus Omnitrophota bacterium
TGAGGAAGCAGCATCTGAGGAAGTAGCATCTGAGGAAGTAACATCTGAGGAAGCAGCAGAAGTACCGGATGAGTCTTCACTATAATAATTTGTCATTAACTTTTAAAAACAATAAAAAGATTGAGTAAATCATTATATATGGAGGATATGTATGAAAAATAAAATGCCGCGTTTTGCGGTATTTTTTTTGCTTTGTTTGAGCTTAAGTGCTTGCACAAAAACTGTTCAGGAAAAACCGCCCAAAAGTATGGACACAGGTATTCCCGCATATGGAGATACTATAATAGAGGCGGGTATTGGCGATGCTAGAACTCTTGTCCCTATTCTAGCCTCAGACAGCGCTTCTGGACAAATATGCTCAATGGTTTTTAACGGCCTTATCAAATACGATAAAGATCTCATGCTTGTAGGAGATTTGGCTGAGAGCTGGGAAGTAAATGAAGGCGGCTTGGAAATAATATTTAATTTAAAGAAAAACGTAAAATGGCATGACGGTGCTTCATTTACTGCTGAAGATGTGGAGTTTACGTACAAGTCTTTGATTAACCCACAGGTTAGGACTCCTTATAGCGGGGATTTTGAAAAAGTTGAAAGTTTTGAAATTATTGATGCATATAAGATAAAAATTAATTACAAAGAGGCTTTTTCTCCCGGACTTTCCAGCTGGGGCATGAACATAATGCCAAAGCATATTCTTGAAAACGAAGATTTAAACAATACTTCTTTTTCCCGCAAACCCATAGGTACCGGTCCTTATAAGTTTAAAGAGTGGAAAACTCAGGAATTTATTACGCTTGTTGCCAATGATGATTATTTTGAGGGCAGGCCTTATATCGATAGATATATTCTTAAAGTTATTCCTGATTCAGCGACAATGTTTCTTGAGCTGCAAAGCCGCGGAATCGATTCCATGGGGCTTACCTCACTGCAGTATGCCCGTCAGACAGATACTCCTTTTTTTAAGAGTGAATATCAAAAATTCCGCTATCAGGGGTTCAGCTATACCTATATGGGGTACAATCTGTTGAATGAAAATTTCAGTGATGTGCGAATAAGACGCGCCATAAATCATGCTGTAAACAGAAAAGAGCTTATTGACGGTATTCTGCTTGGACTAGGCACAGAGTGCACGGGTCCGTTTGCTTTGCGCTCATGGGCGTATAATAAAAATGTGCTTCCAGTCTCATATGACAGGGAAAAATCGTTGGCACTTATGAAAGAAGCAGGATGGTTACCTAACAAAGAGGGTATTCTGCAAAAGGACGGGAAGATCTTTGAATTTACAATAATAACTAATCAAGGCAATGAAGAAAGAAAACATGCCGCGGAGATCATCCAAAGGCGTCTTCAGGAAATCGGCATGAAAGTAAAGATCAAAGTTGTGGAATGGAGTGCTTTTATAAATGAGTTTGTGAACAAGAGGAATTTTGATGCGATCCTTATGGGATGGTCTTTGTCTCTGGATCCGGACATGTATGATATTTGGCATTCAAGCAAGACAAAACCGGGAGAGTTTAATTTTGTCAGCTATGCAAATCAAGAAGTTGATATTTTGCTTTCTGAGGGGCGCAAAGAATTTGACCAGAAAAAAAGACAAGAGATTTATCACCGCATACATGAGCTTATAGATCGCGATCAGCCGTATTTATTCCTCTATAATCCTGACAGTCTGCCTGTTTTAAGCAGCAGAATTAAAGGTATTAAGGTCGCCCCTGCAGGGATAAGCTATAATTTGATAAAATGGTATGTGCCCAGTTCGCAGCAGCGGTATTCAGTTAAGGATGGGAGATAACCAGATAGGGGTGGTTAAAGATATGCAAGACAAAAGCCTTTCTAGATTAGTTGTCAGAGGAGGGGTATGGTCATTCCTGTTAAAGATTTCGCAGATCTTTTTGCAGGTTATAAAACTGATAATTCTCGCTCGGGTTCTTGATCCTCATACATTTGGATTATTTGGCATTGCTTTATTGTTTACTATGGCCTTAGAAACCCTGTCACAAACTGGATTTGACCTTGCGCTTATACATAAAAAAGACAATATAGGCACTTTTCTTGATGTATCTTGGACAGTTGCTGTTGTTAGAGGATTTGTTCTGTTTTCAACAATCTATCTTAGTGCTCCTTTTGTAGCGGTTTTTTTTAATGTTCCGGAAGCATTATCCATGATGCGGGTTATCGGTATTTTACCTATTATACAGGGATTCAATAATATCGGCATTATATATTTCCGCAAAGATATAGAATTTAGAAAAGATTTTTTTTATCAAATGAGTGGGATTTTAACGAGTTTTATTATAACACTTATTCTTGTAGTAACCTTTAAAAATGTGTGGGCTCTTATTTTTGGAAATTTGGTAGGGGGTATTGTTCGTTTAATTTCTGGCTATATTATTCATCCTTTTCGCCCACGCTTTTGTTTAGCTACTACTAAAATAAAAGAACTTTTTAGCTATGGAAAATGGGTTTTTGCTACTGGAATTATGGTTTTTTTAGTGAATAGCGGAGATGATATTTTCGTAGGTAGAGTTTTGGGAGTAACTGTTTTGGGGTTCTATCAAATGGCTTATAGAATTAGCCAGCTTCCTTCAACCGAGTTTGTAAAAGTAATTTCTGCGGTAACTTTTCCTGCGTATGCAAAGCTACAAAAGAATAGTAGTAAATTAAAAAAAGCTTTTTTAAGAATTTTAAACATAGTTGCATTTTTTGCTATTCTTTTCTCCGGAGGGATATTTGTGTTTTCCTCTGATTTAGTAAATTTTATTTTAACAGAAAAATGGAAACCGATTATTCCTATTATAAAATTGTTAGCTTTTGCAGGTCTTTTTAGAGCTTTGCTTGGTACAGGAGGTCCTCTTTTTATGGGAGTAGGGAAACCAAAAATTGATTTTCGAATGAATCGTATGCGACTATTTGTTATGGCAATATGCATATATCCACTTACAATTTTATGGGGGGTACCTGGGACAGCATTAACTATTGTTATTGCGAATTTAAGCTGCTTTTATATTTGGGGCAAAGAAACCAAGAGCTTATTACTTTTAACTGGTAGAGAATATGTGCGAATAATTATTCCTCCGATAGTAGCTGTTATAATGTCGTCAATGCTTATTATAATATGCAGATGGTTTTTACCTGACAACTTAACAGTATTTATGTTTTTAGTAACTGTTTTTACTAGTACTTTTATAGCAGTTACTTTCTTTTTGTCTAGAGCTCTTAGTAACGATTTGTTTAAAGATTTATCTTTAATACTGCACACAATAAGGAGAAAATTGTGAAAATAGGCTTTATAGAACCACATCTTAAGATTCATGGAGGAATTAGAAGAATCATAGAACTTTCTAACCATTTGGTTAAGAGAGGGCACGAAGTGAATATTTTTCATTCAGATGGTGCTTCCTGTAAATGGATGGAATGCAGGGCTAAGATTAAACCATATAATGCAGTATTGAGCGAGACTCATGATGCGATCATATACAATGACCCTAATCCTATTGACTTTAGGTTAACTGAAAGAGCTGAGGCAAAACTTAAAGTATATTACGTTCTTGGTTTATATGAGCAAAATTTATTGACGGGAATAAACCTAAAAATATATCTACCTAGGAATCAAAGAGCATTATTAATTAAGAAATCGTTGCAGTCTTCCTATCTAAAACTTGCAAATTCTACATGGTTACATGACTGGTTAAAAGATAATCTTAATATAAGTTCAGAAATCTTGCTTGGGGGTGTGAATACGCAGTTTTTTCGCCCGGTTGAAATAGAAAAAAATAAAAATGAAATTAGAATTTTGTGCTCCGGGGGAGAAAGAGTACACGAAGGGATGCAAACTATAGTGGAGGCAATTAAACTTGTCAAGAAAGAAGAGTCTAAAATTGTTTTAGACACATATCATAATAAGGGGATACCTCAAGAGGAGATGGCTGCAAAATATTCATCTGCGGATATATTTGTAGATGCCAGGTGGCATGGAGGATGGAACAATCCGGTTGCTGAGGCAATGGCATGTAAAGTTCCGGTTATTTGTTCTGATATCGGTTCTGTGGCTGACTTTGCATTTGATGAAAGAACTGCTTTATTAGTGCCTGTTAAAGATTCAAAGTCTATGGCTTCTGCAATAATTAGATTGATTCAAAATAAGCACCTGCGGGAAAAATTAACGAATAATGCATATAAACATATACAACAATTTAGTTGGCAAAAAAGTGCTGAATGTTTTGAAAAAATAATAGAGAAAAAAATTATGCATAAGAATAGTTTCAGGGAAAAGCTTGTTAATTGCATTCATAATCCAAAAAATATTTCAAAAAAGATAAAATCTATAATGCTGCGAAATGCGAAAGCAAAAAAATTTGATAAATATGAGCAGCAAGGAGCGTATCACTGGAGATTATATAAAACTGATGTTATTTATACTAAACATGTAGACTTTCTTATTGGAAACTTTAGTCAAATGCTAAGGGGCACTCTTTTAGATGTCGGTTGTGGTGATGGTTTAATAAGCTGCCAGCTGGCTAGCATTGGTTTTAAAGTTATGGGAATCGATTTAGAGAAGGAAGCTATAAAATTAGCAAAACAAAAGTGTTCTCATGTAGAGTTTGACAAAAAAGACTTATATGCTGAGAAACAATTGTTTGATTATGTTTTAGCATCTGAAATTATTGAACATTTGGAAGAACCTGAAAATTTTTTAAAAAAATTAAAGAGACTATTTAAAAAGGCAGCAGTTATAACAACTCCTCGCCGTGATTATTATCGTCAAATTGATTACTACCACTTTAGAGAATATTCGAAGTTTGAGTTCGAAAGTTTGCTTGGTAAATTTTTCAATAAAGTTCGTATCTTTGAAACTGAGCAGCATTTATATGCCATAATAGAATTGGAAGTTACAAATGACTAATTTTAATGAATCTTATGTTGGGAGAAGAGACGATCTTTTACGTTTAGTTCCCCTTAGTGCTCAGAAAGTACTTGATGTTGGTTGTAGTACTGGAGTGTTTGGTCAACAGATCAAGCAGAAAACTTCTGCTGGGGTAACTGGGATTGAGCTTGATATGTCCATGGCCAAAGTTGCCAGGGATAAGTTAGATAAAGTGATAATAGAGAATATTGAAGAAATTGATTTGAACAATTTTTTTGCTCTCAAATATTTTGATTGTATAATCTTTTCTGATGTCTTGGAACATTTTAAAAATCCTTGGTCGGTGTTGAAAAAAACAACTGCTTTTTTAAAAGATGATGGAATTGTCATAGCCAGCATTCCAAATGTTAGACACATTTCTACGATAATAAGCTTGCTTTTTAAAGGATATTGGCCTTATAGAAAAAGAGGAATTCATGATAAGAATCATTTAAGATTTTTTACCCTTCGGAATATAAAAGAAATGTTTTTTGAAGCAGGGTTCGAAGTGTTAAAAATAAAAAGAAAATATAGGATTATTGAAAGGCCTCATTATTTGAATAAATTTTCTTATTTTTTTGTAGTGCCTTTACTAAGGGACTTTATTACTTTTCAGTACATTGTTGTTGCTAGAAAGGGTAAAGTTTGAAAATAACGATATTAACTCCCAATTTTTCAAGCAACTGTGTGGGCAGGGCATATATACTGGCAAAAATGCTCTCATTGCGCTGGCAGGTAGAAATAGTCGGTCCAATGTTTGGGGAAGATATCTGGCTGCCGGTTGCTGATGATAAGGATATTGAATATAAGCCTCTTAAGCTTAAAAAAAAATCGCAGTTTTTACCGAATATCGGAAAACTAATGAAAAAAATAAACGGCGATATTGTCTATGTAAGTAAACCGCTAATGACAAGTTTTCTGCCTGGTTTACTATGTAAGTTTTTATACCGAAAAGCTTTAATTCTTGATATTGACGACTGGGATCTGGGATTTTATAAAGACTCATATGAAAAGCTTTCTAGATTTGGATGTTTTAAGAATCTGGTACACTCTCTTGTGGATTATGAGTATTATTTTAATATTTTGTTTTTTGAAAAGCTGATTAATCTGGCTGATGAAAAGACGGTTTCCAATCTCTTTTTAAAGGAAAAATTTTCAGGGAATCTTATCCCCCATGCTCGGGATTCGCATCTTTTGGACCCGCAGAGATACGATAGAAAGGCTCTTAAAGTAAAATACGGACTGGGTTCTAAAAAAGTAGTTTCCTTTATCGGTACAGCGAGAGAATATAAAGGATTGAGCACGCTTATTGAGGCTATGAACTTGGTTGATGATTCGGATACGAGTTTAATGCTTGTTGGGCTAGATGGGCGGGAAGACATTTGCGGGTTAAAGGCTAAGGAGAAACTTGGGGTAAATAGAGTCGTATTGTTTGGAAAACAAGCGTTTTCTAAACTTGGAGAGTTCCTGGCAATAAGTGATGTTATTGTGGTGCCTCAAGAGGCTAATTCTTCAACAGAGGGTCAGTTCCCTGCGAAAATTTTCGATGCAATGGCTATGGCTAAACCGATTGTATCAACAGATGTTAATGATATTGCAGATGTATTACAGGATTGCGGTGTGATTGTTTCGTCTCAAGATGCAGAAAAAATGGCAGAGGCGATAAAATCTTTTATAGAAGATAAAAAGGGTTCAATTGAGCTGGGAAAAAAGGCAAGGGAAAAATTCCTGGCAAATTACAGCTATGAAACTGTAGGTAAGGCCTTGACTGATATTTTTATAAAATATGAAAAGTGAATATTAAGGCTTATGTTAATTGAAATATTGAGATGTTTAAACTTTAAGTATATAATTGAATCAACATGAAAATAAAATATTTGTTTTTAGTAGTAATAATGTTAATGATTAGCGGTTGTGTGCAGCGTTACTATAATACGGCAACACACGCAGAGGAGACCTATTTCTACTCTACAGATAAAGAGATTAAAATAGGAGCATCGCTGTCTAAGCAGATAGAGCGGGAGTTTAAGCCCGATAATGATCCTCTGATACAGCAGCGTATTAATAAAATCGGGCAGCAGGTCGCGCGGGAGACTGAAAGAAAAGAGTTAAGATATCACTTCAAGGTACTTGATGTTGAAGAGATAAATGCTTTTGCATTGCCCGGAGGTTATGTTTATATTTTTAAGGGGCTGTGGGAAAAAATAGAGAAAGATGACGCTAAGATTGCAGCTGTGCTCGCGCATGAGATTGCGCATATTACCGCCAGACACAGTATTAAAAGATTACAGGCGTCGTATGGCATTAATATATTAAGCATTCTAGTTGCTGTAACTCCTGGATCTGACGGCTATTCCAAAAATAAAGCTATGGCCGGAATTGGTGAGCTGATGCTTGCTTATTCCAGAGAGGATGAGATGCAGGCTGATTTTCTGGCAACAAAGTATATGCAGCTTGCGGGATATGATGTGGCAGCGATTCTTGATGTTTTACAGATATTACAAGACGAACAGAGAAAAAAGCCTATGAGGACGAAAATGGTACAAACACATCCTTATATAAGCGAACGAAAAAAATTAGTTAAACAAAAGATTAACAGAGGCAGTATTGATTTTAATGATTATATTAATACAATCAAGTGATAAATACACAGGAAGGAGATTGCAGTATGGATGAAATTATTAAGAAAAAAGTTTCGCATGAAGAGATCTGGCGGGTTTTCAGGATTATGGCTGAATTTGTCGAAGGGTTTGAAACCCTTTCTAAAATCGGACCGGCGGTTTCAATTTTTGGATCAGCTAGGTGCATGAAAAGGGATGAAAAATATTATAAAATAGCCGAGACTATCGCGTATAAGCTCTCTAAAATGGGGCTGGCAATCATTACCGGAGGAGGCCCGGGGATAATGGAGGCAGCGAACAGGGGAGCAAAGGAGGCAGGAGGACAATCTATAGGGCTTAATATCCAGATACCGGTTGAGCAGCAGCCAAATCCTTTTATTAAAACAATACTTCGGTTCCGCTATTTTTTCTGCAGGAAGTTTATGTTTGTAAAATATGCCCAGGCTTATGTGATCATGCCTGGCGGGTTTGGTACGCTTGATGAGTTTTTTGAAGCGATTACTTTGATCCAGACAGGACGAAGCGAGCCTTTTCCTGTGATCCTCGTCGGAAAGAAGTACTGGCAGGGCCTTATTCAATGGTTTAATACCACCCTGCTCAGAGAAAAGAGTATATCAGAAAAAGATTTAGCGATTTTTGAAGTGGTAGATACTCCCCAAGAAGTTGCCCAGATCATAAAGAAATTCAACATAAAAAGCACCAAGAAAAAAGGCAAAAAAAAATAGCCCCTTAATCCAGGATTAAAGAGTATGTAAGTGAAAGTAATAAAAAGAGTTAATTGCTTGCGTATATCAAATAAATTTGATAAAATTAGACAAAAGGGATTTTTTTATCAAAAGGGGTAATTTTAATGCCGCAATATGAATTAAATTTACGCGATTATATACGGATATTTCGCAAACGTAAACTGCTTATCATCTCTACTGTAATTCTTGTTACAGCTGCCAGTGTTTTCTTTTCTATGTCTAAAACTGTCATTTATGAGGCAAAAACCACTATCAAGATAGAAGAGAGAAAGACAATTGCCGGATTATTGACGGAGTGGATTGTTTTTAGTCCTGGTGATACCATGGAATCTCAGGCAAAATTAATAACCGGCTATCCTGTAATTAAAAAAACCGCATTAATGCTGAACCTGATAAAAGAAGATACGTCTGAATTAAAGAAAAACAGTGTTATAAGCTCGCTTCAGGGAAAGCTCAAAACTGAACAAGTTGGAAATACAAACATTATTCGCGTTATTGCTACATCTGAGGACTCTGAATTTGCAAGGGAACTTGCTAATACGGTTGTAGTTGTCTATATCAAGGAAAATCTTTTAGAGAAGACAAAGCAGGCCAGGGCAGCGCGTGGTTTTATTGAAGAGCAGATTACAGCTTTGGAAGATAGACTGCAGGTTAAAGAAGGCAGGCTTAAAGAGCTCTCTGAGGGCAGCCGCGCGGTTACTCTTGCTGAGCCTATACAACAAAAACTTACCGAATTGCAATTTTCATTAAATAAACTGCTTCAGAAATACACGGAAAAACATCCCCATGTTATTCAGCTGAAAGAGGAAATTGAAAATCTTGAAAAAACAGTTGAGGGTTTTTCTGATACAGACTTACTCTATTCTAGGCTGAAAAGAGAAGTTGAGGCGGACAGAAAGCTCTTCTCTATGCTTAAGGAAAAGTTTGAGGAAGCACGGATTAATGAGGCGCAAAAGATCGGGGATGTCTCTCTTGTGGACCCTGCGGTTACTGCTTCGGCAATTTCAGCGCCTAATAAGGTGCTCGGATTTTTAGTCGGAGGAATTCTTGGTATTGTTCTTGGATTTGCCTTTGCTCTAATTACTGAAAGTCTGGACACATCAATCGCAACTATAGAAGATGTCGAGAGTTTAATGAAAGTTCCTGTTTTAGGTGTTATTCCTTCTGTATTATGGAACAAGGATACTTTGATGAAAAGGACTTTTTTGTCAAATTTCAGAAAACAAGTATTGCGCCAGCAGCAAACAGAAGAAGAACAAAAATATATTCGACTAATATCCCATCATGAGCCGAAATCTCCGATAACGGAATCTTACCGTAATATACATACTAATCTTAAAATTGGTAATGAAAAAAAGACAATACTTATCACCAGTACAGGACCGCGTGAAGGTAAAAGCTCGGTTTTGATCAATCTGGGACTTGTTATTGCCCAGACAGGAATGAAGGTTTTATTAGTATCTTCTGATATAAGGCGTCCGGTGGTAAGTAAAAATTTTGGTCTCAAAAAAGAACCCGGCTTAACAGAGGTTCTCCTTGGGATGTTGCCTTTAAATGACGCGCTTAGGAATATAAGTGATTATATGCTGGGAGATATGACTTTCGAAGAGGTCATGGGCAGCCCTGGCCTGGATAATCTTTGGATTTTGCCCAGCGGGCAGCTGCCGTTTAATCCTGCCAAAATATTAGAATCAAAGGAGCTGGTGGACCTGATTGATGAGTTTAAAAAAAATTTCGATTTGGTACTCTTTGATTCTCCTCCGGTATTGCCGGTAACTGATGCGACTATTCTTTGCACAAAAATAGACCAGGTTATAGTCGTCTATGAGATCGGACGTACAAGCCGTGACGCATTGCTTAGAGCAAAAAACCAGCTTGATTCTGTTGGGGCTGAAATAGC
>JAGLQQ010000161.1 GCA_023136735.1 Candidatus Omnitrophota bacterium
TAATTCTATTTAGGAGTTAGAGTGGTCATTAAAGAGGCGAAAGAGAATAAATGCTTGATTTTTCCCCAAAGATGAATATAATGAAACCATGATTAAATACCGCTTTAAAACCGCAGGATTTACGCTTACAGAACTGGTGATTGCTACAATTATCATCGCGATTTTACTTGGCGTCTCCATACCCATGTACCTTGCACAAGCTGAGCGGGCAATGGGCGCAAAAGCCAAAGAAAATCTACAGAACATTTTTAACGCCCAAATGATTTACGTGATAGACAACGAGACCTTTACAATAGACCGCGCTGTACTCGAAACCTATTCTCCTATCGGGCCGGATAATGTGGACTGGACATACGTCATTGGCGCAACCCAAACCACCTTTACAGCTACGGCCACAAGAACAAGCCCTAATCCTTTGTATAACGGCAGGACTATCTCTATGACCGAGGAATCGATCATAACCCCTCTGACTTACCCCTAAGACATCGCCGGGATTGCAATATCTTTTTTATTTCCCTAAACAAGCCTGATACAATTGATGTGTTTTTTCAAGCATATGCTGCACGCGAAAGATAGGCGTTTCAAAAAATGCTCTTGCCTTAGCTCTCATAAGATCTGTTTGCACAGGATTGCTGAGCAAGAAATCAACTTTTGCGCTAAGGGAACTGACATCTCGCGGCTGGATTAAATAACCATTTTCTCCATCCAGGATCATCTCCTTGACCCCGTCACTGGCATAGGCAGCTATGGGCTTAGAAAATGCCATTGCCTCTAAAAGCGCAATCGGCATGCCCTCCCACAAAGAGGTTAAAACAATAATATCGCTTATGGCTAAAATGGTCTCTATGTCTTTACGCCAGCCGCAAAGCTTAACCCTGCTCTCCAGTTTTTTTTCTTTGATCAAAGCCCGCATAGAATCACGCAATATTCCCTCCCCAGCGCTGATAAACATAACTTCAGGATGTTTAACCCGCATTTGACTGGCTAGCCTGATGAAATCCAAAGGATTCTTTTGCGGTTTTAAACAAGCGATCATGCCTACACATACTTTGATTGAATCAATCCCCAGTTCTTTTTTGGCCTGAGTTTTTTGCGCGGAACTTATATCGGTATTTATTTCTATTCCGTAATGGATAAGGTTATATTGTTTTTCTCTACCGATTTGATGCTGCAGCCCCTTACGAATATCATGCCTAGCCACCGCTATGAAAGCAGTGGTTATCTTCGCGGTTATTCTCTCTAGAAAAACGTAAAAATTCTTTAAAAACATCCCCTGATAATCATTAAAACTCCAGCCATGAACAGTGTGAATTATTGCCCTGCCCCCAGCAATGTAACCTGCCCAGCGACCGATAATCCCTGCCTTTGAGCTATGTGTATGCACAATCTGAATATTATATTGCTTGATATATTTTACTATAAACAATAAACTCTTAATATCATTAACAGGACTTATGCGGCGATTAAGTGTCGACAGCAGGCAAAGCTGAACATCGCTTACAGCCTGTGCTTCTTTAAGCAGTAAACCCTGCGGCGCACTGATGAAATGCACTTTATATTTCGAGCGGTCTAGGTATTTTATTAAAGAAAGCGCGTGCTTTTGCGCTCCCCCAAGCTCAAGATTAGTAATGATCTGTAAGATTTGGATTTTTTCTGGTTTTTTCATATTCCCCCGGTTGCCTGCTATTATAACAAACAATCAAGTAAAAACAAATACTATCCGCCCCCCTTTGTCTCTTACCCCATACTTTTATAGGCTCTTTCTTATTTAGTGTGGACTTCGCATAAAGATTATGGGAGAATTTTTAAGCGCGTTGGTTGAGATTCTTCCTGAATCTCACCTTATCA
>JAGLQQ010000162.1 GCA_023136735.1 Candidatus Omnitrophota bacterium
TATAAACTGAGGGAGTCCGTCAAGAACAGGATTCCCATTAAAAACTTTTGCTAAAGTGTATGCGATCTCATGACACAGTTAACGCCCTTAAAAAGTGTCGACTATGTTATGAAATCTGCCAGCTATACGCTAATCACTGCTTTACGTCCCTCGGCTTTTTCTCTCGCTTTTCCTAATCGCTAATCGCTAAACGCTATTCGCTGCTTTTAGTCAGCTTGCTCCTATCTAAAAAGTCTGTTATAATATTTATTACTTGGGAGAAGATATGAATAGCGATAAAGAGGTTAAAAATATTGTTAGTCCAGCAGAATTGAAAATTGCCAGTCAGTTTGCCGGCAATCTTTTCGGCATGCTTAAAGCCGTGCATCTTTATCCTAAGGGCCACCAAATGCTGCTCCAGGTTTTGGAAAAATTCTTTGATTACCTAAACTACATTCTCACTGAACGACAAATCGCTACGATACGCATATTTGAAAGCAAACTTTATGTGCTGGACATCTGTCTCCCACATGACAAGCCTCCGGGGATAGAAACATTCATTGAGGATTTGCAGAAAAGGTATATTAGGCAGATTACTTTTAACCTAGGTATTACGGTTACAGACATTACCGCCTTAATCGAGGTGCTTAATACTGATCCGGAAGTTTTGTCGAAAGAAGGCGGCGCCAGTTTTAAACTTGCCCAGGCCGGCGCGCAAGCAGCGAAACTAATCGAATATTATTACCGTCGACACGCCACAGTTGACCAGGAACGTTTATTAGCTCTAACTAATAGCGAAATTTTTCGCTTTTTCACAGACAAAATGGCCGCTCTTGATTCCGAACAGGCTCATGTTCTCTATGAGATACTGAAAGAACCGGCTGTAGTAAGCGCGCTTATGAAAGTTGCCGCGAGGTATATGCTAAAAGATGAAAACTGCCAGCTTACGGAAAGCCAACTCATTTTAAATATTATAAACCGAATTAAAGCAAGCATGAGAACACATGATATTTCAGAAAACGAGGAAATACAGGTAATCTTGCAGGATGTTGTTTCAGCTTTTGATGCTACGGACCTCATGAGCTTGATTTTCGACAATCCGGATGAGGAAATTTTAGATTATACAAACGCTAGGGAGTCTTTTTCAAAAACTGTATCGGTAGAAACTACAGCACAGCTAATTACTGAGAAAATCCGCACAGCTTCCAAGGAAAATATATCCATAATTGCGCACACAAAGAAGGTGATTGGACAATTATTTATTGACCGTAAATCTTTTTTAAGTTTTCTGCCTATTTTCAAGGAAAAACTGCAAAACAGCCTCGCCAAACCCAAAGTAAAGGAAGTTATTAATGAGGTTTGCGCTGCCTTTGCTCCGGGATTTTCCTTTGAAGACAGCGAGGAGATGGCCCTTGGCACAATCTCCGATATGGAGTTCAAGGACATTGTTGAGGGGCTAAACGTCTTAAAAACTGTTCATCCCGACAAAGTGGAGTTGGAAAAAAATATCCTGGAATTCAGTGTTAATGATTCACATATAGTGATTTTACAGTATTTATTAAAAACTGAAACAGACCGCGATTTTTTTAAGAATACTTTAGGAAAACTTGATGCCCAGACAAAAAACATGTTAAGTGAGGACCGCTGGGAGGACAGTAAAGCAATGCTTAATTTTTTACAGGAACAAGCCGCCGCAACAAGCGAACAACCTCAAGAAAATAGACAACTTATCATTGATACCGCGCAAAAACTTCCTGCTTTATTGCTCGAGAAACTAACAATCAATATCCTTTTTGAATCAGATGCCGCTCAAATAAAAATGCATTTTGAAAAGCTGTTTTTGCTTCTAGGAGAAAAACTGATATCGCTGTTGGTTAAAATTTATGTCCGGGAAGAAAACCTACCGCCGGAAAAGCTGGTCAGGGAAATGATCTGTCAGCACTATACACCCAATGCTTTCGAGATGGATATGGACATGCAAAAAGAACTAACTCCAAACGTAATGCGCATTATTGATCTGCTGCAGACCATAAAAAGCGAAGACACTCTACCCTTATTATGGGATATAACCTTTCATGAAAACGCGATACTTGCACACCGCGCTTTAAAGCTTATAGCTATAAGAGGCTCGGATGCCGCCTTGAGCTTGCTTTTAAAAACACTGAAACACCCGCAATTACATATGCAAATCGCGGGAATAGAGTATCTTGGCAATTACCGAGTACGGCAAGTCAGCGCTGCCTTGACGCCTATCGCAAGAGGCCTGACAAGTTATGATATTGAGGAAGCAGCAAGCATTGATTTGCGTACTAGCTCACTTAAAGCATTATTACTGCTTGATGACGTACTGGCTAAAACTCTTTTGCTTGAGCTGCAAGCAAAAAAACGCTGGTTGTTTTTTCCGATTGAGCCTAAGTATTTGAGGGCCTTTGCAAAAGAACAGCTTAAAAAACTAGCAAAAAAATAGAGGCTGCATACATATGGACCAGATCACATTAAAAAATCTCATCAAAGCATTTGCTAAAAACTTTTCTCTTTTAATTACAGAAAACATGCTTTATCCTCCGCAGCATCCTAATGTTATCGCGCAAACAAAGCAAGCACTCACAGCGGCCGAGGTAGCGTTTGAGGTTTTTGAAGAAATATATCTTGATATTCGTGAAGGGCAATTCGTGTTTGAGGGCATACCCCTTTATGAATTGAAGCAAATCGTACTGAAGACAACACAACTGCTTGAATCAAAAGAAATTCGCTGCGTACGCTTTGCCAAAAACTTTACTGCTCAGGAGCTTTCAGTGTTCATTGGATTGATCGCGGATAAATCGCGGGCATTACAGGCAGACTCCATTCAGAAAGAGCTCGGCAAGAATAATATCTTCAGTATTAGTATCGAAAAAAAGCCGTCTTTAACAGCTGATGAGGGTAAGGGAAACTTCCTGCCTGCGGATAAAATATACGGAAGCAGCATTGAAGCAAATAAACTAATCTTTAATACTCTGCTTAAAGAAAATACAATACCCATGGATATTGTTGACAAAGTTGCCGAAGACATTACTAGTCTTATTACCCTAGATAGAGCCTCAAGCCTGGCCTTATCTTCATTGAGAGATTATGATGAATATACTTTTACACACTCAACTAATGTTGCTATTTTGTCTGTGACGCTTGCCTCAAATATTTTAAATGATGCCGAAACTCTTACTCAGCTTGCCCGTGCCGCATTGCTGCACGATATTGGGAAGACACGCGTTCCCCCAGAAGTATTGCACAAACCAGGCAAACTCAACGATGAGGAGTGGCAATTAATGCGTAATCATTCAATACTTGGAGTGAAAATTTTAGAACAGCAAGAAGAGGTTAATGAGCTGGCAGTCCTTATTGCATGCCAGCATCACATGAAATATGATATGAGCGGATATCCAGCGATGGAAACATCCCGCGGCTTACACCCGCTTTCTTTGATCGTCAATATTTGCGATGTTTACGATGCGGTCACAAGTAAAAGACCTTACAAGAAACCTTTTCCTCCTGACAAAGCTTTATCCATCATGATGAGGTTGATCGGTTGTGATTTTGAACCGCGTCTATTTAAAATTTTCACCCAAATGATCGGCATTTACCCCCCTGGCACGCTTGTGCGTCTAAACACACAAGAGCTTGCCATAACAAGAAAAGTCCAGACTCAGGCATTATTGCTGCCGGAAGTGAAAATTATCTCCAAAGAAACCGGATCACTTTTAGATGAGCCGATAATAATCAACCTCGCCGACGAACAACAGAATAGCTCCAAGCGTTCTATAGAAACCATACTAGATCCTACAGAAGCAAAAATTGACATTATTTCTTATATTTAGGTAAGCTGGGGAATTTTGCTCCAGAGAAAGAATAATATACTTTTTGTATATCGCGCGGTGTCTATAAAAAAAACTGCCATTGCTTCTTTATTAAACAACAATCCTAGCAGCATTGCTAAAATAGTCAGGTTTACCAAATAGATTAGAGTCAGAGAAAAAAGATAACCATTGTCCACCAGGTCAGGCTGTTCGACGCGCAAACTATCAAAGGTCATAAGAAAGTGAAAAGCCATGCTAAAGCCCAGTAAAAAAATAAACGCGCCCATATAATCATATGTTACATTAATGAATCTTCCGCAAATAAAAAAAACGATCGAAAAAAAGATTGTATAGATAGGCAGGAAATACGGGCCGAGGCTTATTACTACATTAGATTTTGTCGTGGAAACGCTGCCGCCCTTACTAGAAACCCTAAACGATTTAATTTTACCGCCGCATAAAAGCGCAAACACTGCATGCGTAGTCTCATGCCCCAGTACATATAGAAAATTAAATTTCAACGCGGAAAAATAAAGAACAGCATAAACTGCCGCCCCTGAGAGAAAAAGCAATCCTGTTTGATCAACACCTTTTAACGTTATCAGTAAATTATAAAAGGCCATGCTCCCTGCCGCGCACACAGGCAGAAGCAAAATACCAATTACTATTTTAAGCAATCTCCAGATCATTATCCCTTTATTAAAATATCCTATTAATTCGTCTATCGTTTATCCACTCGTAATTCATAATTCGTAATTCGTAATTCGTAATTCGTAATTCGTAATTCATAATTCATAATTCGTAATTCGTAATTTGTAAT
>JAGLQQ010000163.1 GCA_023136735.1 Candidatus Omnitrophota bacterium
TGGTTAAAAGCAAATTTTCGGAAATTATTGCTGTTTTTTATATTATAATTCGAATTTTTCTATTCAACAACCTATTTTGCCTCATTTGTTCTGATTTTTACCGGATATTTTGCAAAAAACTGTATAATCGGTTCATTCTTAAATAATGTGAATAATTTAACATAACTGTTTATTTTATATAGATAAACGTCAAAAAGCAAAGCTGCATTTCATAAAAAGGCAAAATTGACTGTTAAATGAGCATTAGGAGCGCAGGAACATGCTTTGCGGTTTAATTTATTTATACGCTAATCGATTCCCTTTACCGCAAAATTCGCGAAAGAACCGAATATTTATCACAAAGTTTAAGAAAGAACCAAACAATCTTTGTAATCTTTTAATAATCTGTGTAATCAAGGAACATTCTTAAATTCAGCCTAACAATTTGCAAATCATCAAGTTATAGAAATTTGTTCACATTAATTAAGAATGCCCCCCAATTTTCTATTTTTCTTGACTCAAACTGATGTTGCTATATACTATAGATAACAAAATCATGTATAGGTCAAGGCCACCCAGATTTTTGTTTGGGCGGCCTATTTTTTATAATTATGACAAAACAAATTCCGATCTCCACATTATTAAACGCGTTAAATGAATACAAAACTTTTGTTTTTCTTGAGAGCAGCTTAAGCGATAAAGAAAACCGGCAGTCCCTGCTTTTTATCAACCCGCTGAAAGTGTTCTGCTGTTACAAAACATCCGGCATAAAATCCTGCCTGAACAAAATGCAGCAGGAAAAAGAAAAAGGCCATTATCTGGCCGGGTTTCTTTCTTATGAGGCCGGCTATGCCTTTTGCCAAAAGCCGCAAACAGAAAAAAACTACGGCTTCCCCCTGATCTGGATGGGAGTTTTTAAAAAACCGGCCATTTATGACCACGAAAAAGGCTTTTTTCTTAATGCTCCGTTTAGGCTTGAATCCATTAAGCAGGCCAAGGACAGAAAAAGCTGCAAAATTTCAAACTTAAAGCTCAATATAGGAAAGCAAGAGTACATAAAAAATGTAAACAGGATTAAGAAACTTATCGCGGCTGGTGATACCTATCAGGTTAACTACACAACAAAGCTAAATTTTAATATTAAAGGAACAGACCTTGCCTTGTACAAAAAACTAAGGGAAAACCAGCCGGTAGGATATGGAGCATTGATCAAGACTGGTCCGTTCAGTATTCTCTCATACTCACCTGAATTATTTTTTCGGCAATCAAAAGAAAATATCAGTACGCGGCCAATGAAGGGCACCATGCCAAGAGGAATCAATACACAAGACGACATAAAGATACGAAATTTTCTACAAAATGACCCAAAAAACCGCGCGGAAAACATCATGATCGTCGATTTATTACGAAATGACCTGGGCAAAATTTCAAAAACATCAAGCGTTAGGGCAACCCGCCTCTTCCATGTGGAAAAATACAAAACACTTCTCCAGATGACCTCAACAGTAGAAAGTAAATTAAAAAAAGGAATCGGCCTGTATGACTTATTCTCCAGCCTGCATCCTAGCGGCTCAATAACCGGAGCGCCGAAAATACGAACCATGGAGATAATCAAGACTCTTGAGCCGGAAGACAGAAAAATATACACTGGTTCCATTGGATATATCGGCCCTGACAATACCTCTGTTTTTAACGTGGCCATCCGCACCATTTTACTCAATGGAGCAAAAGGCGAAATGGGAATAGGGGGGGCAATAACATACAGCTCAAACCCTGAATCAGAATGGGCTGAATGCAAACTAAAGGCAAAGTTTCTTACGCGCCCTCCCTTTGGGCTAATTGAAACAATGCTGGCATCAAAAAAAGATAAGGTATTTTTACTCGACCTGCATTTAAAGCGTTTGAGAACGTCGGCGAAATTCTTTTGCTTTGACTGTGATCTAAAAAAAATCCGGACACTCATCGAGAAAGAGCTCCGCACGCTTATTGCGGGGAAAAACTATAAGTTGCGGCTTTTGCTGAAAACTTCCGGAGATGTTTCTGTTATTGCGGCTGTTATCAAAAGGCACAAACAGCCTGCTGAAGCCTCAAAAATATATATAAGCCCTAACCGATCAAACCCTGATAATATTTATCTTTATCATAAGACTACTCGCCGAGCCCTTTACAACCGCCAGTTCAATAGATATAAAAAACAGGGCTTTTATGATGTTATTTTTCTTAATAAAAAAGATGAGGTTTGCGAAGGAGCAATCTCAAATATTTTCCTAAAGAAAAAAGGGCTTTACTATACCCCTCCTGTTTCCTGCGGATTACTGCCCGGAGTTTTCCGCGAGCATTTCATGAAGACACAGAAAGGAAGAGTAAAAGAAAAGATCCTCAAGCTTGAGGATCTCACAAACGCAGACAATATCTATTGCGCGAATTCAGTGCGCGGAATGGTTAAGGTTAAATTAGCTCATAGCTGATAGTTTTTAATCTTTGACTTTTCCTGCTCATTACTCCCTTTTCTGTCAACCTATTTCAGGATAGTACACTTTTTACTTACTACGCCTGTTTAACCTGAAAGCAATGCACTCCTATTTCTTTATTATCAATATAAAATTTAATCGCATATTCCCCGACAATATCATAGCGGATATTAACAAACTGACCGATAAACCCAAAGTTATGCTGGGGGTCTACTTTAACATCTTGAGAAATGCTCGCCAATTGTTTCTGCGACGCATCATTTAAAACAAGTTTGCATGTGAATTTATCAGCATTATTCACACCTGATATATTCGTTACGATAAACATAAGAGGATGATGCGTCGGGAATGTCCGCACATTTATATTTTCAAAAATCCCCGCCATGCTTAGTTTCCCCTCACGGCTAACAGAAGCATAATCACATAAAAAAGAAAATCTTAATTTTGCATCTAATACACTCATTTTTATCCTCATTCTTTCAGGTATTCGTTGAGAGCTTATCAAATATAAAACACAACTCGAACCGCTAACTCTTTACCTTTACGTCATGGGCTTTTCTGCGACACTCAAAAACGTAACGCGTAATTACGTTTTTTACTTCAGGAGATGTTTTTGCAAATTTAAATCTTGTTTCAAATAACTTTTCTTCTCCACTGTCTCCCACAACTCCAATGAGATCAGATCTCACTGCCTCTGCTTCCGCTTTTATAATATCCTTTGTGTGCGGTAAAGTAATGGACAACTGCATTCTTTGCGCTTTTGGCAGGGGGTGGTTCAAATAAACCTTAATGCCTCCCGCACTTATATCACGCGTTTTTGTCCTAATAATCGTTGTCGTCCCTGAAGTATTGGATACAAATTCCACCTCAACAAGATCGTCGATCCTTTTATATACCCTTTTCTGTGTCATTTTTAATCCTTCCTATTGATTCCAATTAAAGCCTTTTCCATAACCTCTTCTGCCATCTGAGCCCCGCAAAGAACCTCGACCACTTTAAGAGCAAATTCAAAAACCGTACCAGGCCCTCTGCTTGTAATAATATTACCGTCAATAACTACTGCGTCTTCGCAGCGCAGCACCTGATCACTAAATAATTTTTCAAAAGACGGATAACATGTCGCTTTCTTGCCTTCAAGAATACCGGCTTGCGCAAGTACACATGCCGGGCTCGCGCAAATAGCCGCGATAATCTTATGCTGATGCGCGCATTCTTGAAGCATATCATTTACAACCTCCGAAGCAGCAAGATTTTTGGCCCCTTTTTCTCCTCCGGGCAGTAAAAACGCATCCGGGATAATCTCAAGATCCTTTAAGAACACATCCGCTTGAATAGTAATATGTCGGAAACCTCGGACTAATAAATCACTGCTTATAGACGCGCTTATTGCATTTAAACCTGCTCTGCGCAAAATATCTATACTTATTACAGCCTCCATCTCCTCAAAACCGTCCGCCAATGCGACAACAACGCTTTTACTCATAACGCAATTTCCCTCCGCGAATCAAATTCCAGTTTATATTATATGCTTATTGTACTCTTTTATGAAATTTTTTCAAATGCAAAAAAGAAACAGCAGTCATATGCTAATATACAACCCGCGAAATTATGTTTGGGGGTTTTCATTGATTTCATTGCAAAGGGGGACAAAACGATAAATACCCCCTCGGAGTAACCATCATCTGATTTTTCACAAATGTTTTTGAATTACCAATGATTATTGTAGTAAACATATCTATCTATCGTAATTAAGCATGTTATCTAATATTGTTATTTTATTGTTCTATACGCGTTTCTGACAATGCCAACCGGAGGATTCGGAGATTTATACTGCATTAATATCTTCCGGGCATCATTGAGAAGTTCTTTTCGTTTATTACTTTTTGGATTATATAAAATAATAACAAAATCGCCTTGAGCCAAGAGAGAAATCCTTTTTTAATTAAATCCTTATCAGTAAGAAGAGCACTTAACGAAAAGATAGCGCAATCATGAGATATAGGCGCGCCTAATAAGCTGGCACAAGAACACATCACAGGTATGCCGGGAATAACTTCAATTGTGATTTTGCTGCTTTGAGAATCAAGAGCTTCGTATACAGCTGCGGACATGCCATATACCTCGGAATCTCCGCTTGAGACAATACAAACTATTTTACCGGCAACAGCTTGATCAATCGCGTATCTTGCCCTTTTTATATCTTCTTTCATCCCAAAGGCAACTGCTTCCTTCTCACCTATCAATTTTTAATCAAATCCAAATAACATTTGTATCCAACAATGATATCAACTTTTTTTATTACTCTTCGGGCATTAATGGATAATAGAAGCTGCGTCCCGGGTCCTATGCCAACAACCCTTAATTTTCAGGATATCATCTTCCCGCACACCATTCTTTTTTAATTCCTGACTTAACAGCGCACTTTCTTCTTTAAAAATATGTTCCTGAGAGACATACTCATACTTCATCTGCGAGGCAATCTGCTGGGAATCATTAAGAACTTTATTCACCAGATTAGATAAAAATGCCTATGGACCGCCTGCTACTCTTGGCTTTTTCTCTAGTTCGGCTTCTAATTTTTTAAACAATTCGTCGATAGAAATATTTAATCGGATTATTACCCGCAACTCCGACAATTTTCATCAACCTTGGGAATACAAAAAACCAGCGGCAACCCCAGAAAAGAGCAGATCCTCGAAATAAGAAAAGCTTTTTCCATACCAAACATGTCGGCAAGCTTTCCGAAAAACAACACAATAAATGAACTTAAAAGAAAATTTATGGTCATATATATTCCATTGGCAATCGAAGGATATTTAAAATTCTTTTCCTGGATCAAGGCCAGTACCACAGAGGTACTGGAAAATGAAATCAATCCCAGTAATATCACTACAGGAATAAAGGCCTGTTTGACCCCTATCAAAAAAAGCAGCATTGCCAAAGGAGAGCAAAAACTGACAATAATCAACAACCGTCTTCTTCCTATGATATCTGATATTGTACCGCTGAGCAATACCCCTATTATTGCCGCCGCCTGAAGAATAGAAAGCGCTCCTCCCGCCATCAACAGACTATATCCCTTAAAACTCAAATATGTAGGTAAAAAAGCGGCTATTACAGAAGCGGTAAATGATTTGATCAAAAGGATTCCCAAAAGGGCGAAAATTAGCATTTTCCCCTGTTTCAGGGTTTTTGTGATCGATTTTTTGAAATTATATTTTTTGGATCTATGCCGGGGGATTTTTTCATCTTTTAATTTTAATAATAAAACAATCGATATAACTATACCCAAAGGCATTAATCTGTATATCCCCGCGAAACCCCAGAGACTTATCGCGCCTACGACAATGATCGGACCGATCGCTCTCGAGAACTCACCGCCAATCTGAAAACAGCTCATACTCATTCCCAATTTCCGGTCTGAAATTCTTTTAAGTATAACCGGCGCGGGAACATGAAAAAAAGAAGAACTCAATCCGGCAACAATAAGCAGTATTACGATGCTCCAATAATTGGGAGCTTTGCCAATCAGACTCATCGCAATCGCGGTGATCGCCGGAGCCAGAGCCACAAAATATTTCAATCCTACTACATCGGCAATATGCCCGATAAAAGGGTTAAATATACTGGGAATCCGCATCGCCAGTCTGAGAAAAGCGGCAAGCGTATATGTCAATGAAAATTTTTCAATCAATAACGGAAGCACCGGAGACAAAAAACCTGTATAAATATCATGGACCAAATGCCCCGCTGAAAGCAAATATACCTTTAATTTTTTCGGCGTTATCAATCGTTCCAAATTCACCATTCTAAACCTTTTGTTCAGTTGCCAATGTCAAACCATTTCACATTTCGAGGTTTGAGTCCGTTATTTTCCGCGATAATTTTATTTTAAAATATTTAAAAAGCTCCCAATAACCTCTATCAGCTGATTTAATGTTTTCTCCTCAGAAACAGGAATTTGAAATGTCCTTCTTCCTGTATCCTTATCCGTGGAAATGCGGAGACCTAAAGGTAATTTAGATCCCGTTGAACTTGCTTCCTTCAGTTTCTGTCCATCAAGGCTGTTACTTAAATTCTTCAGTAAAGAAGCGCCTAAGCGCAGCATCGTCTTTAGAGAATCCTCTCCCTGTAAGCCTCTATGAGTAGCTCTATCTCGCTGTTTTTAGGCCTTAATTTTATATTCTCCTGTTATCTCTTGCCTTGAAGCTTCGCTCTCCTTATTAGAATCTTCTTTATCCTCCAATGATTCTGCTGCCTTCTCAACAGTCTTCATAAACCGATTAAATTTCGTTGTTCCCATGAAAACCTCATTATCTCCTTTATCTAAGACGCCGGAAAACATAGAACGTTTGAATTTAAGCAACCCAAGAATTCCATGTTCAAGACCGCCCTGTGAGATAAAATTAATCACATGAACAGGATTTTTCTGCCCCATACGAT
>JAGLQQ010000164.1 GCA_023136735.1 Candidatus Omnitrophota bacterium
GAAATAAAACTGGGAAACATCTGGGGGAAACATCTGGGTAGTTGACGAATAGCGTGTTTTCTGGTACACTTTAAATCTTATAATTATTAGCTGGATACTGCTAAATAAGAACTGGTTAAATTATATGATCCCGTATCAGTAGCTAGGCCGCTGCTTCATGGGATAAATTCGTCCGCCTAGGCGGACTCATTTAAGGAGGAGAAATATGAAAAAGAAGATTCATCCGGAGTATAAAAAAACTACAATAACCTGTGCTTGCGGAGAAGCAATAGAAGTATCCAGTACAAAGGAAGATATTCGAGTTGAAATTTGCAGCCAATGTCATCCTTTTTATACAGGGAAACAGAAGCTTGTTGATACGGCAGGTCGTGTAGAACGTTTTAAGAAGAGATATGCAAAATAAGCAGATACTCTTTAATAAATTTAAGGGGTTTCAAGAACGCTTTCATGCTCTGGAAAATCAGATGAGTGATCCCCAAATCATAAAGGATATTGCTCTTTATCAGAAATTGGCAAAAGAAAGGGCTAGCCTTTGTGGGCGGATCGCGAAATTTCAAGAGCTGGAAAAAGTTGAAAAAGAAATCTTGCGTCTTGAAATTATTGTTAAAGATGCAAAAGAAGAAAAAGATTTTCTTGAGCTTGTTGATATAGAACTTATAAGTTTAATTGAAAACAAAGAGAATCTTTACTCCCAACTTGAAGAATTTCTCATTGAGCCTGATCCTCAAGATGATAAGGATGTGATCGTTGAAATCCGCGCTGGTATAGGTGGAGAAGAGGCGGCGCTTTTTGTCGCGGATCTTTACCGCATGTATACCTATTATGCTGATAAATTTGGATTTAAGGTTGAGATAATAAATTCAAACCCTACACCTATAGGTGGTTTTAAAGAAATAATATTTTCCGTTGAAGGAGATGGTGCTTTTAAGCAATTTAAGTTTGAAAGCGGTGTTCATCGAGTACAGAGAGTGCCTAGTACAGAAACATCTGGCAGGGTTCATACATCGGCTGTGAGCGTGGCAGTACTCCCCGAAGCAGAGGAGATGGAGATTGAGATTAATCCGGCTGATTTAAAAATAGATGTGTATCGCTCTACGGGAGCTGGAGGACAAAGCGTAAATACTACAGATTCAGCTGTAAGAATAACACATCTGCCTTCAGGAATAGTGGTTACTTGTCAGGATGAAAGGTCTCAGATAAAAAATAAAGCAAAGGCGTTTAAAGTGTTACGGGCACGGCTGCTTGATAAAGCGCAAAGAGATTATAACTCAAAAATCAAACAAGAGCGGCGCATGCAGATAGGGACAGGTGACAGGAGTGAAAAAATACGGACATATAACTTTCCTGATAGACGAGTAACAGATCACCGTGTTGGTATTACGCTTTATAAAATTGAGCAAATATTAGAAGGTGATTTAGATGAATTGGTAGTTCATCTTGCCGAGGCAGAGAAAAAACTTAAGCTTGATAAGGCAGCATAAGCTGGTAATCTTTATATTTAAAAAAGCACCTTTTAAAATGGGTGCATTTTTTTTAAGAAAGCTCAGGCAATCTTGTAGATTGTTTAACTTGTTTAAATATAGCTTAAAAATTTTAAATGGCAGATTTTAAAACAGGAGATGTCAATGCTTAAATCCCTAAGTATAGCTTTTATTTGGATTATCGCTTCTTTGACGTTTGTTGTAGTTATTGCGGCTGAGGGAAAAGACAGAAGCCGTGTTATATATGAGGAAAATACAACATTTAAAGATGCAAAGCACCGCGCTAAAGTACTTTCGCAAATGAAAGATCAAGAGCTTCAGGCTGAAGATAAAGCACAGGAAAAACAATTGCCTTCAGATGATTTAATGGAAAAGATACTTCCTTTTGTAGAAAAATTGTTAGGTAAAAATGCGGTGAGTTTGCTTGATGCATATAGAAAGGGAGGCAATGGGAAGCAGGATTCTGAGCTAGGGACCCAAAAGCCTAAAGGTGAATTCCGAGAATTCAATGATGATGAGCCTGAGTGGAAGGGATTAAGGCGAACAGGAACAGGCAATAGTGTGCAATAGAAGTAAGCAGCGTATAGCGGATAGCGTAAAGCGTTTAGGAAAAGTAAAGTGAAAAACGTTTAGCTTGCAATATATAGTTATTTGTATAATACACAATACAAATTAAGAATTGTTGACTAAAGTTTTGTGGACAAGGGGAAATGCGTGTTGGATATAAATACTGATAAAGATTATAATATTCGTCATACAATGAAATGGGCGCTCAATGTACTTAAAAAGGCCCAAATCACTTCTGCTGCCAAGGAAGTAGAGCTATTATTATCAAATATGCTCAGATGTGAATTTGCGGATCTTTATTTGGATATTAATAGAATATTGGAACCTAATGTTATCAAACGGTTTAAGAGTATTATTCTCAAAAGATGCCAGGGGGTTCCAATGCAATATTTGATGCAGGAGACCTGCTTTTATGGACTGAAGCTTCATGTCGAAAAGGGAGTTTTTATTCCCAGGCCTGAAACAGAGGTTTTGGTTGAAAAAATTATTGAGCTGGTTGAAAAAAACATAAGAAAACCAGTGCGTATTTTAGAGTTATGCACAGGTTCAGGAAATATTTCTGTTGCATTGACAAAAAACCTGCAATATTGTACAATTATGAGTTCAGATATCAGTCCTCAGGCGCTGATTGTTGCTCGTGAGAATGCTCAATTGTATGGTCTTAAGACAAGAATAGAATTTCACCAAGGAGACTTATTTTCTGCATTACCTGAGTTTAAAGACTTAAATGACAGGTTTGATATAATTATTGCTAATCCACCTTATATTGAGTCTCAGGATTTGAAGAACTTACCTAAGGAGGTAGGTCATGATCCGCAGAATGCACTTGATGGCGGATCCGATGGGCTTATTTTTTATAGAAGGATTATCTCTAGAGTTAAGTATTACTTGAAAAAGGATGGATATCTTGCTTTTGAATTTGGAGATGCTCAAGCTCAAAGTATTGAGAAAATAATTTGCACTAGTCAACTTTTTGAAAAGCCGTTTTTTTTCTCTGATTTGAACGGCATAGTTAGATTTGTAATTGCGAGGCGCTCTTGTGGATAAAATCATTATCGAAGGTGGAGTTCCTTTAAAGGGAAATATTGTAGTTAGTGGTGCTAAAAATGCGGCACTGCCGATTATTGCCGCTACTTTGCTAACAGAAGAAAAATGTATTATTAAGAATGTGCCTGTCCTTCGGGATGTTTTGACTATGCTTAGAATTTTGCGTAGTTTGGGTGTTAAGACCCAAATGGTAGGCAATAAATTGATTATAGAGCCTAAAAAAAGCATCCGTTGTATTGCTGATTATAAATTTGTTAGTACTATGCGTGCTTCAATTTGTGTATTAGGACCACTTTTGGCTAAGAAGAAAAAAGCAAAAGTATCAATGCCCGGTGGATGTATTATAGGACAGCGGCCAGTTGATTTACATATAAAAGGTTTACGCGCACTCGGAGCAAAGATTAAAATTGAGCACGGCTATATTGATGCTGAGGCTAAACAATTGCGTGGTGCTAATATTTTTCTAGGCGGCGCATATGGTTCTTCAGTACTCGCGACATCTAATGTACTTATGTGTGCGGTTTTAGCAAAGGGAACAACTCGAATTGAAAATGCTGCTTGTGAACCGGAAATTGTTGATCTGGCAAATTTTTTAATTAAGATGGGTGCTAAGATAAAAGGTCAAGGTACTCCGCTTATTAAAGTTGAAGGTGTTAAGCGTTTAAATGGGGCAACCCATACAGTAATTCCAGATAGAATAGAAGCGGGAACGTTTATTATTGCTGCTGTGATTACTGGTGGAGATTTAGTCATAGAGAATGCGCGTGCAGAGCATTTATCTGCACTTATTGATAAATTAAAACAGGTTGGGGTTAAAGTTAATGTGCGTGGTGATACGATTGTGGTTAAAAGAAAAGCCGTACTATTAAAACCTGTAGATTTAACTACATTGCCTTATCCTGGATTTCCTACTGATATGCAAGCACAGATGATGGCATTAGCAGCAGTTAGTGATGGGATTAGCGTTTTAACTGAAAAAATATTTCCCGACAGGTTTATGCATGTTAGTGAGCTTAATCGAATGGGTGCTGAGATTTTCAAAGAAGGGGCAAGTGCTATTGTTAAAGGGGTGAAACGTTTAAGTGGTGCTCCGGTTATGGCATCTGATTTAAGAGCTTCAGCGGCTTTAATTTTGGCTGGTCTTGTTGCTAAAGGAAAAACAGAAATTTCTCGTATCTATCATTTAGATCGAGGTTATGAAAAGATAGAAGAAAAATTGATGA
This sequence comes from Candidatus Omnitrophota bacterium, assembly GCA_023136735.1. Taxonomy (GTDB): domain Bacteria; phylum Omnitrophota; class Gorgyraeia; order B26-G9; family B26-G9; genus JAGLQQ01. The sequence continues at coordinate 4,319 of JAGLQQ010000164.1, forward strand.
AAGTTGGAGCAAAAATTAAAAGAGTCAAAGAGT
>JAGLQQ010000165.1 GCA_023136735.1 Candidatus Omnitrophota bacterium
AAAACACAACGAATATTTGCCTAAATCAGTGAACGCGCTTAAAAATTCCCCCATAATCTTTATTCGAAGTCCACACTAAATAAGAAAGAGCCGTATATTATAATAAGAAACGTAATAATCCCGGGCATCTGTTCTAGGGCAGAAACTATTTTCGGCGAAGAAAAGAGCGAAATTATTGCTAAAAAACATAGCGCTTTTCTTACTCGCAAAGTAATAATTTTTATTGCTAGAAAAATGACTGCATTAACCAATAAACAGATCGGAGAATATTTTAATATTGGTGATACCGCGGTAATTAAAGAGGGTAATTTAGTTGAGGTTTTATTAAAAGAGGATAAGCAATTAAAGCAGAAGGTGAACGGGGTATTTTTAGCTTTCAGTGTCTGACCCTATAATCTCTCACTCTTGTGGTTTTCTTCTTTTTTCTATCTTAACCATTGGTCCGAATTATGGGGAGTATTATAATTTCCCAAATGCAGCTTTCTTAAAACCAAAGAGTTCATTATAAAAATATTTTTCAAAGTATATTCTTTGCTTATAACAATACAAGGAAATGTCTAAAGATTATTATATTGCCTGTTCAATACTGTTAATCATAGATAGTCCGCCGGCAATTTCAGAAACAACCGGCAAGGCTTTTCTCCCAGGAAACACAGCTGAATTTGTATCATTGTTTTCCGGGGAATAAGGCTCTGTCTGCCATAAAGAAATATCATCTGAAAATTCAGTGTATTTTTCCCATTCTTTTTTAGGATCGAATATTCGCGCGATAGTTTCCTGCAGCTTGTTTTTATCTAAAGCTCGCGGGTCGCGGAGAACTATATTATATAGCTTCAACGCGGCATCAGCCATTTCCAAGGAGTATTCACGGGCATGATGACCATATAATAAAATCCAGCTTAAAAAAGCCTGCCGTTCCCGCAGATTCAAATATTTACAAATCCGATGGTAGTGAGAATGGATAAAAAATTTCTTGCCGTTTTTCAGTAAGCTTTCCGCGTCTTTGATTTGAGCGCCCATTATTTCAAGCCCAAAAGGGTCAGCGGTTTGATGCGCCTTATCCCGCTCCTTGCCGAAATATTCACTGTCAAATCCCGCATTATCCGGGACATTTTTTTCGATTAATTCCGCGAAGGCTTTTTTAAGCGTTTCTTTTAAATCTTGATCGAAACAATGCTCTAAGATTAAATCCAGGCTTTTGCGCAAATACTGTTTATAAATACCAGAATCATATTCTTGAGAGTTATCCGTTAAATCCTTAAAGTGGTTTAGGACTATTCTTTCTTTTCCCTGATTGTCCGGGGTTAGCGAAAAACTGTACTTATGCAAATGCGGCCTTACATCAATAACCGCGGCTGTTTTCCACATTGACTTCTGGTGTTTAAAAAAAAGATATAAATATTCTTTTATTAATTTAATTTTCGCTTCATTATCCATGCCTTTTTCCGCGAATACTTGTATTAGCCTGCTTTCTACGGACATCCAGGTCGCTTTTTTTACCAAAACTTCGCCTAATGACCGCACTGTTAGACTCTCATCATCAATATCCACGACAACTTTTTTTTGCAGTTCTGTAAAATCAAAGAACGCTGATTCCACCATTAAATTTCCCATTCGCGGCTTTAACACTTCCGTATAAAAATTTTTAAATTCTCTCAAACTTTCTTCTGCCAAAGCTATTAATAGAACCATCCCATAGTCGCCTTCTTTTTCCAGATATAATTCATTCGCCGGAAAAGGATCATCTTTGATGATTTCCCTTTCAAAAGACTCTTTTCCTGATAACTGCTTTTCAATACCTTCTTTACATATTGTATTCAATCTTTTGATAAGAACCCGCGCATCAATGCCTAAGTCCTTTAACCACGCGTTTAAGTTCGCTGAGTCGTCTAATTTGCCATGTTTCCAGCGCACCCATAAAGATTCAGGGATAGATTGGCTTGAAACCCGCACCCAATTATCAATTATTTCCGAGGCTTGCTCAATCCAGGGAATTACATATTTAGCGTCTTCCTGCCTCTTCATTTTGAGAACAGCAGCAACATCCATTTTTCTTTTTTCTTCTTCTTCCGCTCTTTTTTCCCGCCGCCAAATAGTAATATCCGAATCTGCCCATACTGCATAACCAAAATCTATTAAAGCATTTAGTTCTTGGCTCGCGCTAACCCCGATGCCTTCAAAAATCAATATCCCCGTGCCCGGTAAAAACCGCTGCAGAAAATCTATTTTCCCTCCTTCTGGAAGCTGATACCATTTTCTGCCGACAACTAACCGCATATTTTCCCACTTATTTTTAGGGACATAGTAACGAATACCATTAATAAGAAGAATGTTCTCTTCTTCATTTGTTTCTATCTCAAAGCGCAATGTATTTATTTGCATTGCATGTATTTGCTTGCCGTTATATGCTAAAATAGGTTTTCCTTGTTCCGAGATCTTTAGAGAGATTGCTTCCGCATGTAACTCTTCATTCTTTTTTAAATAATCATCTACTTCTTCCTGAGGCATTAAATCTACTGTATCTAAGCCTACCCTGTTTTCATCTACAACATACTCTGAATCACCGATGCCAAGCACTATCTCATTTTGCGCGGTCTTACTTGTGCGCACGGTATAATCGCCTAGTTGAATTTCTGTACCTTTTCCCCCTTTTTTTCCGTTAGAGGTTAAATACAAAAAATATTCTCCGGTTTTATCTTTTTTCAATGTCGCGCGCAATGAACCGTCCTGGATGATAACATTTCCTTGTTCATAAACAAATTTAAGCCTCGCCCGCGGCGGGCCAAAGTCAAACAAAGGCGTATAACTTGTTTTACCACGGATATTCTTATGCGCGGCCGCTATATGCTGTTCAATCTGAAATTTTTTAGTCACATCCTCACTCGTCTTATGAGTAACCGGGTCAATAGTCCTCTCATCTTTAGGTAAAATATTATGATCAAACAATGAAACAACCGTTCCTTTGGATTTCTCATAAAATGCTTTTAGCATTTTCATAAATGTAGTCTTCCCGCTTGCCCCCAACCCAACAACTATTCCCGCGGCCGGGCCAATTATCTTTTTTGGGAATTTTGTAATAAAAGCTTTCCCATAACTTTCAATAGCTTGTTCCGGGGTAAATTCCTCATTGCTTTCACTTTGTATTTCTTGAAGCATAAGATTATACATTTTTATGGCCTCATCAACAATCTTTCGTGTTTCGGTATCTAAAGCTTTGATTTCCAGCTCTGATAAGGCTGTTTTGGTCCCCCTCGCTAATTCCTCAGGGTTTTTGTCCGCAAAAAAAACTTTACAAGCCTGGACAATTTTCGGATTGTTCATTTGCAAAGCAGGCGAAAGACAGGCAGAAGGCTGCCCGAACATTAATTCCGAAGCCGCCCAGGACATATTCCCTAATAAAAACGCCTGGATAATGAGAAAAGAAACGATCCTGAGCATTATTTGCCTTTGTTTCCGTGCCAAAACTAAACCGGACTGGTAAAAAGCCCGCGGCGAACCGTTTTCTTTTTTATATCTTATTTTTATTTTTTTCATCGTTATTCTTTTTAAAGTTAGATTATATTGCCCTCTCAACAAGGCTCTCCGGCTTAAATATTCCAACCCCAGGATTATACGGCCGGCTATTTTGTAAATCAAGCGACTTTCTTTCCTTCCGGTAAATCATTTTTAATGCCTGATAAATTTTCCCCTGTGAAATATCAGTAGGGATTGTATTTTCTTGGGTATATTCTTTAATTACGCTCCATATTTCCCAATGAAATAAATATCCTAATTTTTCCGATTCCACGGAGATAGCAATATCCTTCGGATTGATATATTTTTGCCAATTTTTCCCGAAATATCCACGCGCAAATTTTTGAACAACCTGGAAAGTGCTCTTCATGGGAGCAGTTTCGTCGGGCCATTCTCTATAGTCTGTTAAATATTCCCACAACATCCTCGAGGTATCCAGCCAGCGAAACGCGATTGTCATAACCTCTTGTTTTCCCTCAGGAAAACCCCCTATCTCTAAAACGCGATCAAGGTCTTTGGCGATAAATTTTATTCCTTCAGGCGTCCGCATTTTAGCAAAATTTCCAAAGTGAGGAAATCGGTGTATAAATCCAGCGTCATGAATCCTCCGCAGAAGTCCGGCTAAGGCCTCCACGTGTTCCTCGTCATCTTTGGGATTGCATCTATCATCCTGAACTGATTCCATCACGAATAGCACAAAACCGACCTTGTTCCCCCTAAACAGCAAATCATTATAATAACCTTCTCCTATGGGAGTATCCACGGGAATATTTTTTGCCATAAACCTTTGATGATATTTATATTCTCTCAGGGCGTTTTCATAAAGCATGGTTCCAAAAGGGGTATTTATTGGCCCGGTATTTAAAATCTCACCATCATTATTCGCGGTTGGAACCCCCGGTGTTTTCCCTGCTCCCTCGACATACTCAAGAACTTCACCATTCTCAACCTGTGGAAGCACTGCTTTTAGACGTAAAGATAACGCCTTTATTGTCATTTCCCTGTATTTTATCGGCTTCTCAAACACAATAAGATCAGAACGCCCATCAGTTATTTTGCCGGTTTTATCCTCAGTAATAACTTGTTCTATTTTTTCTAAAACCGTTAAATTCTCCCCTTTAACCTTTAGTGTCGAAAACACATTAAAATCGTCATCAAATATATTTAAGGTTGCCGGATGAGCGCCCTTTAGGTTTAGCACGGATGCCCCCTCTATAAATTCCAGCCCGGGCATTAAATCGCTTAGGTTTTTTATTAACCGGGTAAAATCCGTTTGAAACGCCGGCATTTGCATGCAAATATTTGGCGCTAACATTGTTGCTGATTCTTTTTCGCCCATAGTGAGATTTTTATTTCTTAGCCAAAAGCTGTTTTTTTGTTTTATGGCCCGCGTATTTTCTTGAGAAGACAGCACAGTTCTGGTGGAAAAATTCACTAGTATACTCGCATAGATAAGCATCATGGCTGCAGCTAGTAATCTTATCCCTCTTCTCATTTAGCAGCCCTCTATCCCTTCCAATAAACCTTAAAAACATAAACAAATAAACTATTCACCACAGAGAGCACAGAGTTCACATCTGCTTGCCGGCAAGGCAGGAAAAAAAATAAAGAATAAATCGTTCCATCTTTCATGAAACTTTTGACACTACCTAACTAAAATAAACTATGCTCTTGTTGAAGTGCAGTAAAGTCTACCATATTCTTCTAAAATTTGCCATTTTTTACGGGGAATTTTTAAAAGAATACCTAATAAGCGTAATTGGGCTGCTTTTTGATGTAAATGAGGTTGTGGAGCAGGGAGGTTCCTTTTGCAAAATTTGCCCAGGTTCTGGCAGAGGAATTGAATGTAAATCCGGAAGATGCGTAATGGTAGATTTGATTGGGTTCTTTCGCGTTAAATGTGGAG
>JAGLQQ010000166.1 GCA_023136735.1 Candidatus Omnitrophota bacterium
ATCGACTAATTAAAATCCGCAAATATAATTCCCCCTATCTGTTTGATAAGCGAAGAAAAAATGTTTTTTTATCTAGGAGTTGGGGTTACTATTTGGCAAAAGCATAAATATTGTGATATAATTATATTAGATAAGTAGATTTATAAAACACTTAAATACTTGACAGTAAACGGATAGGGACTAGTTGGGGGCAGCGTGTTTTTTCGATTGAGAAAAATACTATGTAGGGAAAAGGCATTCACATTAGTTGAATTAATAATAGCCTGCATCATTATTGGGATATTGATTAGTCTGTCGATACCATCGTATATGACTTCTCGCTTAAGAGCAGAGGAGGCAAAAGGTATGGCGACAATATACGCTTATGCTAATGCGCAAAAGGCATTCTGGTTTGAGGCTCAGGGTACCGCAGCTGATCCAAATACATATACTAATAGTATTGACGCATTAATGCCTTTTGTGGATATTCTCTCAGCCAGCGGTCATGATGATGGAGATTGGGAATACTCTACAGCCGGCGATGCAACTACTTTTACTGTTACAGCTGCTCATTTGGATTGGCTTGGCGGCCTTGACGGATTGTCGCTTGTAATCCACGAGAACGGAGGGGTTGATCGCAACGGTGCTTGGCCCTATTAATCCCGCAGACTCATCGTAGCAATTCCTTCAACAAAAATATCTTTGCCATTTTGCTTGATTTTCTTTCGAATCCTGCCTTTAGGGTCTATAAAACATGTTATGCCAGTGTTTGCGCATCGAAGAAACCAGCAGCGGTTTTCAATTGCTCGAAACACACTGATTGCTGTGTGCTGCAAGGGTTCGCTGCTGTTTTTAAACCAAGCTTCATTTGTGATCGTGATTAAAAAATCAGCTCCTTCGTCCCTAAATTTTTTAACTAGGCCAGGGAAGACGTCTTCGAAGCAAATTAAAACACCAAAACGAACAGCTTTCCCTTCTCGTCCTTTAATATCAAAAATTGTATAACTGTTTCCCGCGTCAAAATCAGCGATTCGCGAATTCTCCAAAAATGGAAAGAAGTTTTTGTAAGGCACATACTCACCGAAAGGCACCAAGTGGATTTTATCGTGAAAGCGCTCCAGATGTCCGTTGGGACCAAAGAGAAATGCTGTATTATAAAATTTCTTTCGCGTATAATCTTCTCTCGGACTGCCGACAAGTAAATATACCGCAAGCTCTTTTGCCAGATTTGTTACTTTAAGATATAACTTTGTTTCATCAAGAAGATAACCAGGAACAGAGGTTTCCGGCCAAATAACTAGAGTTGGTTTATCGTCTGCCTCAGCCACGGCTTTTTTGCTTAATGTGCTGAATTTTTTGACAATAGCATCAGAATATTTTGGATCCCACTTTTGATCTTGGGGAATATTGGCCTGAATAAGGCTGATATTTATTTCAGGGGAGGGAAATGTCTTACTCAACGCGAAATAACCAAAAGCATAAACAAAAAGACAACATGCTAAAGGAATAATCACAAAGTTTTTTTTCAAGCTGTTGCCCCGGCGATTGAAAACCGCATGGCTTAGGCAGATATTACTGAGAACAAGCAAGCAGCTTATTCCCCAAACGCCGCAATATTGAGAGGCTTGTATTAGCGCTAGGTTTCTAAATTGTGTATACCCGAGAATGCTCCATCCGAAACCAAAGAACAAAATACCGCGCAAACGTTCAAAGATTATCCAAAGCAGGGGGATGAGCCAAAGAGAGTGTTTGCCTGAAGGTGAAGGCATGAGCAATCCGAACAAAGAAAACTCAAGCGCTAAAAAAATGCATAGAGCAATAAGTGCGGCCAGGCTTACATGTATGAGCCAATAAAGAGTAAGAGCAAAAAATAAAACCGAAAACACTAAAAATAATACCCATCGCTGCCATCGAGATTTATTGTTCAGCTCTAAGAATAAGGGGACAAGTCCAAACCAGACAAGGATGCCCAGATTGCCTCTTGAAAACGCAAGCGCTAACAAGACCGCTGATAGCGCGGGTGCGCTAAAATTTTTTGCTATAAGTTTTTGCGCTTTTTCTTTCACGATTTATTGAGATTTACCGCAGCATTTCTTAAATTTCTTTCCGCTCCCGCAGGTGCAAGGGTCGTTTCGGCCGACCTTTTGATCATTACGCACAAAAGGTAAAGGCTTTTCTTTGGGTAGAGCCGCTTGAGGTGAAACCCCTGGAAATTGCGGCGGCATTGCTTGCGGCTGTGGGCTGGTTGCCGCAGTTTTGGAAAACTGGCTGGTTTGCGGATGTGAATAAGAAACCGGAGTGTCTTCAAAAACCGCCGTAGGTTCTTTTTGCCCGACCATGGTTACTTTAAACAGAAATTCCAGAGTTTCTTCCTTGATTCTATTGAGCATATCGGAAAAAAGCACATAGCCTTCATGTTGATATTCTACAAGAGGATCTTTCTGTCCAAAAGCGCGTAAGCCGATGCCTTCTCTTAATGTATCCATAGCGTAAAGATGATCTTTCCATTGGGTGTCAAGAACATGCAGGCAGATAGACCGTACAAAATCATGTCTTAGCAGATGTTCTAAAGCAGTAATTTTTTGATCGTATCTGCTAATGATCGCTTCTTTGACCATTTCAGGGATTTCTCCCTCAGATGGGATGGAAAACAAAATACCGAATTTTGCGCGCAGCCAATCTTCCATGCCGGAAATGTTCCAGTCGGCCGGATGTGTTTTTTCCGGCATATACTGTTCTTCGGCATCAACAACAACCTCATCGATAAGATCCAAAACATATGTCCTGATTTCATCCTGGTTTAAAAGAAATTGGCGTTGATCATAAACAATATTACGCTGCTTACTTAATATATCTCCAAATTTAAGCAGCTGTTTTCTTATGTCAAAATTGTGCCCCTCAACTCTTTTTTGAGCTATTTCAATGGATTTTCCGATCATCGGATGGTCGATGGGCATGTCTTCTTCCCACTGTACAAAATTCATAAACTTGGTGATGCGATCAGAAGCAAAAATTCGCATAAGATCATCTTCAAGCGAAAGATAAAAACGGCTTGAACCCGGATCTCCCTGTCTGCCGGCGCGGCCGCGCAGCTGATTGTCAATACGGCGGGCTTCATGGCGTTCGGTTCCGATTATATGCAGGCCGCTAAGATTAACAACCTCAGAGTGCTCCTTGGCTGATTCTTCCTTTACGCTTTTCAGGGCTTTTTCGCGTTGTTCTTTAGTTGCCATTTGAGGGTCAATACCTTTTTTGCTTAAGAGCTCATTCGCAAAATATTCCGCGTTTCCGCCAAGAAGAATATCAGTTCCTCGACCAGCCATATTAGTAGCGATAGTAACAAAACCTTTTTTCCCGGCCTGAGCAATAATAGGTGCTTCCTGCTCATGGGACTTTGCGTTAAGCACATTATGAGCAATGCCTCTGCTTTTTAGCATCCGGCTGATTAGCTCAGAGTTTTCAATAGAAATAGTGCCAACCAATACCGGGCGCCCGGCCGCATTAATTTCGATTATTTCCTCTACTACAGCCTTAAATTTTTCTTTGGCTGTTTTGTATATTACATCAGGGTCGTTTTTGCGGATTAATGATCGATTTGTGGGAATCACAACAACATCCAATTTATAAATATGCTGAAATTCCGCTTCTTCTGTCAGCGCTGTTCCGGTCATGCCGGAAAGCTTACTATACATGCGGAAATAATTTTGAAAAGTTATTGTTGCCAAGGTCTGGTTTTCGCGTTCTATTTTCATGCCTTCTTTGGCTTCAATCGCTTGATGAAGTCCATCGCTCCATCTGCGCCCAGGCATAAGCCGCCCGGTAAAATCATCCACGATAATTACTTGTCCGTCTTTCACCACATAATGTACATCACGACGGAACAGCGGAGAGTGGGCTTTAAGGGCTTGGTCTACATGGTGTTTAAGTTCCATGGTTTCTAAGCTGCTTAAATTATCAACACCAAGCATTTTCGATACTTTTACTTCCCCCTCGTCGGTAAGGTATACAGTATTTGCTTTTTCTTCAACAATGAAGTCGCCGCTTTCTTCTTTTGTTTCTTCATTCTTTTCACCAGCAGTAAGTTTTGGAATAATTTTATCGATTTTGTAATATTTGTCAGTTGAGACTTCTGCTGGCCCGGAAATAATAAGAGGCGTGCGTGCTTCATCAATAAGAATACTATCAACTTCATCGACGATGGCAAAATTAAGCTCTCTTTGTACCATCTCGTCTTTATGCATGACCATGTTTGAACGCAGATAGTCGAAACCAAACTCATTATTTGTTCCATAAGTTACATCGCATCCATAGGCTTCTTTTCTGGACACAGTTCGCAGATGAGCCATGCGGTCATCTCTGGCTGCCGCATCCAGATGCTTAGAGTCATATGTAACGGAAAAATCATGAGTAATGGAAGCGCAGGTTAATCCAAGGAAAGAATAAACCGGTCCCATCCAGCCGCAATCTCGCTGTGCCAGGTAATCGTTCACAGTAACTACATGTACTCCTTTTCCCATCAGGGCATTAAGGTAAACAGCTAAAGTGGCGGCAAGGGTTTTTCCTTCACCAGTGGTCATTTCGGCGATTTTTCCCTCATGCAGAATAATGCCTCCGATTATTTGCACGTCAAAATGGCGCATGCATAATGTTCTCCATGCGGCTTCTCTGCATACAGCAAATGCTTCCGGCAGAATTTCCCCAAGGGCTTCTTTTTCCAGTTTTTGCTTATTTTCTTCAGAGGAATCAGAGTTGGAATTTTTCTCGATATGTTTCTTGACCTTTAGCCTGAAATCATCTGTTTTTGCCCTTAATTGTTCATCGCTAAGAGACTTGATTGTTTTCTCAAAAGCTTCAATCTCTGTAACTAGAGGGGCAAGGCGTTTTAATTCTTTTTCGTTTTGATTCCCAAATATTTTATCTTTTATAAATTTAAACATGTTTTTTTCCTTTGTGGATTATTCATTATAAGGTTCACTGAAAAATATAGAACTGCCTGCATTAACGTCGATAATTAGGCACAAATAGCTGCAAATAAATGTTTAAAAGCGCGCGATATTTGCAAAAACAGCACACTTTTTAATAGAAACACATTTTTCATTGAACCTTGATTTCGAGGATTTTAAAATGATTATACCGATTTTCTTCTCTATGTTTAATCTGTGAAATCAGGGTCTGATGAGTTTTTCAGCAGACTTTATTATAAGGGATTGTACTTGAAATGGCAAGCAGATTGTGTTTACCCCAGCACCTTACCCCA
>JAGLQQ010000167.1 GCA_023136735.1 Candidatus Omnitrophota bacterium
ATAGCCACTACCTCAAAGATGAGCTTAAAACAGGGAGTGAAAACCATTTTTACTCATTCTTGGTTTACATCCATGTAAAACTACGAGGGAAATATTGATTTTTACCCGTCCTAAAAAATTCATCTTTCAATCCGCAAAAATAGTTATTCACATCTCTCGAGGGTAGAGAATTGTTGGGAATAGCAGTTCTTTTTTAATAGTTGATTTTCTCCTTAAACAAGTCTATTATAGATATATCAATCCAAGGAGTATTTCCCATGAGTTCCAAAATCTACGATCTTATTATCATCGGCGCAGGCCCTGCCGGCATGACAGCGGCTGTTTATGCTGCCCGAAAAAAAATGGATTTTATTATGATATCGGGTGATATGGGAGGTCAAGCGGCATGGAGCGGTGATATAGAGAATTATACCGGATACCAGTTTATCAGCGGCCCGGAGCTTACGCTGAAATTTCAGGAGCATATAAAGTCATTCGGCATAGAGGTGCTTATGCCTGAGCACATCAGTAGTATTGTAAAGCAGGGTGACATTATAAAGGTATTGACAGAAAAACAAAAGTATTCAAGCCGCAGTATTATTGTTGCTACAGGGAAAAGGCCTCGCCAGCTGAATATTGCAGGAGAAGTAGAGTTTAAAAATAAAGGACTGACTTACTGCGCTACATGTGACGGTCCGTTATTTAAGGATAAAGATGTTGCGGTAATAGGCGGGGGTAATTCTGCGCTTGATGCTGTCCTTCAGTTGATTAAGATCTCACCCAAGGTTTATTTAGTAACACGAGATATACAGCTTGAGGCAGATCAAGTAATGATTGAAAAAGCACAGGCCGCTGCTAATGTGCAAATTTTATATGATTCTGAACCGACAAAAATAAACGGAGATGTTTTTGTTAAAAGTTTAGAGGCAAGCAGTAAAGGGAAAAAGTCTGTTTTGAAAGTTGAGGGTATCTTTGTTGAGATCGGACTTATTCCGAATTCTGAGTTTGCTGGCGTGTTAGCCCAAAACCAGAAAAAAGAGATAATCGTTGATTCCCATAACAGAACAAACGTGCCTGGCATTTTTGCCGCTGGGGACGTTACGAATACCCCCGAGAAGCAAATAATCATTGCCTGCGGTGAAGGTTCCAAGGCATGCCTGTCTGTTTTTCATTATTTATCTAGAAACAAATTTTAGACTTGACATAATGACACTAAAATGGTATCATTATAAATGGGGGTAATAATAGTTTTAACAAAGAGGAGATTCTAACCAAAGGGAGGTATATCATGTGGGTTGCTAGATATATGCTGCGTCCTGTTACGCATTGTAAAGAAGGCTGTAGTATTGTGTCCCGGGCATGACCCTAAACTGCCTTTTGTTTACCTGCATTTTTACTTTTTTGGAAGATCTCTAGGGAAAGGGGAACATTAATGGATATAATCTTGAATAAGGATATTAATATTACTGACAATGCTCAGAAAGTTCTAGAAAAACGTTATTTAAAAAAAGATGATAACGGTAATGCCTTGGAATCGTTCACTGACCTGATAAAAAGAGTATCTTCAACATTAGCTGCTGCTGATAAAATATATGACAAGAAAGCTGATGTATCTAAGCTTGCCAATGATTTTTTCAATATAATGCATAACCTTGAATTTTTGCCGAATTCTCCTACTCTTATGAACGCGGGCAATGACCTTGGGCAGCTTTCTGCCTGCTTTGTTCTGCCGATAGAAGATTCCATGGAATCTATTTTTGAGACAATAAAGGACGCTGCATTGATCCACAAAAGCGGCGGAGGCACCGGATTCAGCTTTTCGCGTATTCGCTCTAAAAACAGCCAGGTAAGAAGTACAGGCGGGGTTGCCAGCGGGCCGATATCTTTCTTGAAAGTTTATGATTCTGCGACACAAGCAGTAAAGCAGGGAGGAACGAGGCGTGGTGCAAATATGGGCATATTAAAGGTTGACCACCCGGACATTCTTGATTTTATAAGCTGCAAGGAAGATGACGGCGATATTTCAAATTTTAATATTTCTGTAGGGATGACAGAGGATTTTATGCAGAAGGTGGAAAACAATGAAGACTATTGGACTGTTGATCCATGCACAGGTAAAAAGATAGATAAAATAAGCGCATTGCGAGTTTTTAATAAAATAACAGAAATGGCATATAAAAACGGCGAGCCTGGAATTGTGTTCCTTGATCGCATGAACCAGGACAATCCTACTCCTTTGCAGGGAGATATAGAGGCAACTAATCCATGCGGAGAACAGCCGTTGCTGCCTTATGAGAGCTGCAATCTGGGATCAGTAAATCTTGCAAAAATGGTAACAAAAAATAAGATTGATTGGGGCAAGATGAAACAGGTTGTGCGTCTTGGAGTGCATTTTCTGGACAATGTTATTGCCCTGAATAAGTTTCCGCTTGAGAAAATAAAGGAGACTACTAGAAAAAACCGTAAAATCGGTCTTGGTGTCATGGGATTTGCGGATATGCTTATTCAACTTGGGATTGCCTATAACTCAGAAAAAGGACTGCAAACTGCAGAAGATGTAATGAGCTTTGTTTTAGAAGAGTCAACTCAAGAATCTCAGAGATTGGCAAAAGAAAGAGGGGCGGCGCCTGCATTTGAAGAGAGCATTTATAATAAGCCCGGAAGTCCACGGCTTAGAAATCTTACGCTTACGACTATTGCTCCCACAGGTACGCTGAGCATAATCGCGGATGCGTCAAGCGGCATTGAGCCTTTGTTTGCGCTTGCGTATTACCGTAATGTCATGGATAATGAAAAACTTCCGGAGTTTAACAGCTATCTTGAAAAGGTGGCAAAAGAAAAGGGGTTTTATTCAGATGCGTTGGTAAAGGAGCTTGCGGAAAAGGGAACGCTCAAAGATATTAAAAATATCCCAGAGGATATAAAAAGAATATTTGTCACC
>JAGLQQ010000168.1 GCA_023136735.1 Candidatus Omnitrophota bacterium
TATAATCTTGCCTATAAGCTTGGTTGTAAAGGGCTTACAATTTACCGCAATAATAGCAGAAGAGAGCAGGTGCTTAACCTGGAATCGAACAAAACTCCGGGGATCAAGATCATGCCTGTAAAAATAGGACCGCGGCCAAGGCCTAAGGTTGTGTTGGGTACTACCGCAAAACAGAATACCGGCTGCGGGAATTTATATGTTACTATAAACGATGATGAAAAAGGCCGTCCTTTTGAGGTGTTTATGCAGATGGGTAAAGCTGGTGGATGCGCTATGAGCCAGCTTGAGGCGATTGGCAGGCTGGTAAGCCTGGCTTTGCGCAGCAGTGTGGATGTTAAGCTGATAATTGAACAATTAAGAGGTATCAGATGCCCCTCTCCATGTTGGGGCCAAGGTGGACGGATACTGTCTTGTTCAGATGCTGTTGCAAGAGCCTTGGAGCAAAAAATATCTCTGGTTAAGGCTGATGAAAAAAGTATAGAACAAAAGGATGTTTTTGTCCATATGAAATCTGAGCTTAAAAAAGAATCTCTGAAGGTATCCAATATCGTGGGTGTTTGTCCTGACTGCGGGGGAGCACTACATCATGTTGAAGGATGTAATGTTTGCCGTGGATGCGGATATTCTAAATGCGGATAGAAGGAGCATAAAGCTTGAAGTTGATTACAAAAGATACGGATTATGCTATCAGAGCATTGCAGTGTATTGCTGCAAATAAAAATAAAACTGTAACGGTTTGCGGATTGTCCGAGAAACTCTGTATGCCGCGTTCATTTTTGCGAAAAATATTGCAGATATTAAACAAAAAAGGTGTGCTGAAATCATGCAAGGGTAAAGGGGGTGGGTTCTGCTTGAATATGTCTCCTAGTAAGATTAACGTTCTTGCTCTTATAGAGATCTTTCAAGGCCCATTCCATTTGTGTGAGCATGTGTTCCAGGGGCGAAACTGTCCTGATAGTAGAAGTTGTTATTTCAAAAAGAGGCTTGACGGTTTAGAGGAAAAGGCCGCAAAAGAATTAAGCTTGATTACTATTGCTAAAATAATTAAGAATAAAAAAGGATCCCTGATATGAGTACCAAAGTGTTGTCGCAGAAAATTATTAGCCTTATAAAAAAGCAGGGGTTTATTATAGTTTCATCATTAGATGAAAAGGGCAAGATACATTCTTCGGCAAAAGGGGTTGTAGGTATAGATGTTAAAGGAAGGGTTTTTATTATAGACCTTTATTATGCGCGTACTTACAAGAATCTTAAAAAAAATTCTATTGTTACTATTACTTTTTTCGATGAACATAAATTCGAGGGCTATGCCTTGCAGGGTAAGGCAAAGATAGTAGAAAAGGAAAAGATATCTAAAAGCATTATTAATGAATGGGAAGACAATATGATTCGGAGAATATCAAAGCGGATGATCAAGAATCTGCAATCGGGAAATTCTTCGTTTCATCATCCTGAGGCAGCGTTACCTCATCCAAAATATCTTATTGAAGTTGATGTTAAGCAAATTATTGATCTTGCTCCGGCGCAATTAAAATAAATAGTTAAATAAAAAGTGTTTTTTCTCGAGATTTAAAACATGGATATCATCTATACTTTTTTCACAGAATGCGTTAATTTGTGGCTGGAGATGGCTCCGTATCTTCTTTTTGGTATGAGTGTGGCCGGGCTGCTGCATGTGTTTCTGGGTAAAGAGATAATCTCTCGCCACCTGGGAGAGGGAGGAATCAAGTCTGTTGTAAAAGCGACTTTACTGGGCGTTCCGTTACCTATTTGCAGCTGCGGGGTTATTCCTGTGGCCGGTTCACTTGAAAAAGAAGGCGCGCATAAATCAAGCATTCTTGCTTTTCTTGTTGCCACTCCGACTACAGGAGTAGATTCAATCTTTGCAACATATTCTTTGTTAGGTCCTCTGTTTGCAATTTTCAGGCCGCTTGCGGCAATGGTATGCGGGATAAGCTTAGGAGTCGCTGATTATTTTATCGAGGGGAAAAATGAGAAGGAAAAAGTAAGGCATCCTCACGATCATCCCAAGGTAAAGGTATCTTTTAAATGGAGAGAATTTCTTAAATACTCTTTTGTTGAAGTGCCGCAGGATATTGGTAAAGCTCTTATCCTGGGCATTATGATCGCAGGGGCGATCGCTGCTTTTGTGCCAGTGAGTGTATTTGAAAAATTCTTCTTTTTCCCCTTTGATTTTATTGCGGCTTTGCTTATAGGCATACCGCTTTATGTCTGCTCTACAGGCTCAATTCCAGTGGCGGTTTCTTTGATCATGAAGGGTTTTTCTCCCGGGGCAGGGCTTGTTTTCTTAATAACAGGGCCTGCGACTAATGCTGTAACGCTATCTTTTGTGCGCGCTAAGCTGGGAAAAAAATCATTTTATCTTTATCTTATCAATATTATAGCAGTATCTGTTTTAATGGGATTGCTTTTTAATTATATTTGGTTTTTACAGGGTGGAAATTCGCTTTTCACTATAGGCGCGGGAAAAATGCTTGATCAAAAAATTAAGATAGCAGCGGGTATTATACTGCTGGGATTGATTGTAAATACATTTTTCAACAATAAATCATGTAATCTTAATGTCCAGGCTGATAAAGAGATATCAGTACCTGATATTCACTGCAAACATTGCAAGATCGCTCTTGAGGGGACGCTGCATGATGTGGAGGGTGTTAATAAGGTCGTTGTAGATATTGATTTGAAGGTTGTAAAGATATTCGGCTCTGCAAATCTTGGTGAGATTCTGGAGAAAATCCGCAAAGCAGGATATAATCCTAAAACATAGTTTTGCTGCATTGAAGATACAGTCCTTAGTCTATAAAAAATAAATTTTAAAAAAATCCTCTTGACAAAACTCTAAACTTATACTAAGCTAGTGTTAGATAGGAGAGAAGATAATATGAAGATAATTACTAAAGATTCAGATTATGCTGTTAGAGCAATTATGCATCTGGAAAAAAACAGGGAGAGATTTGTTTCTTCAAGCGAGATATCAAGGAAAGAAAATATTCCGTTGATTTTTTTGCGCCGGATCTTGCAAAAATTGATTAAGGGAAAAATAGCCGAATCTAAAGAAGGCGTGAGCGGGGGTGTGAAACTTATCGTTAGTGCGGATAAGATAAGCGTGGCTAATGTTATAAACATAATTCAGGGGCAGATACAGCTTATAGAATGTATGTTTAGAGAAAAGGCCTGTGAAAACCGTGCGAAATGTATTTTAAGAAAAAAGGTTATGGGCATTGAAGAGAATGTTATTGAGGAATTCAGCAAGCTGACAATTAGAGATTTGGTCGATGAAGGGAAGGGATGATTAATGAAAAGGAAAATAATCGAAATCAATGCCGATATTTGCAATGGCTGTGGATTATGTATACCTAATTGCCCGGAAGGGGCAATACAGATAATCGATAATAAAGCGCGTCTTGTCAGTGACCTTTTTTGTGATGGGCTCGGTGCATGTCTGGGGCATTGTCCTGAGGGGGCGATTACTGTGACTGAGCGTGAGGCTGCTGAGTATGATGAGAAAAAGGTAATGGATAATGTTGTTAAAGGCGGAGATCATGTGATAAAAGCGCATCTTGAGCATCTTGAATCTCACGCTCAGGAAGAGTTTCTTAAACAGGCTAAGGAATACCTAAGAGATAAAAACATTGAAATCAAAGAGGAAAAGCAAGAGAATATACATACTCACGCCGGGGGAAGCGGATGCCCGGGTATGAAGATAATGGATTTTGGAGCTAAGAATAATCAAGCCTCTGAGGCTAATGTTTCTGTGCGCTCTGAACTTACTCAATGGCCCATACAATTAAAACTCCTTAATCCTCAAGTACCATTTTTTGATAATAGTGACATTGTTATCGCTGCTGACGGAGTCCCCTTTGCTTATGCTAATTTTCATCAAAAGTTTTTGAAGGGTAAAAAACTGATTATTTTCTGTCCTAAACTTGATGATGCTTATGAAGAATATGTTACTAAGCTTACGGCTATATTTAAAAACAACAATATTAAATCAATAACTATTGTACATATGGAAGTGCCATGCTGCTCAGGTACTGTTCATATTGTTAAAGAGTCACTGAAAAAATCCGGCAAGAATATTGAGATCAAAGACTATACAATTTCTTTAAAAGGAGAACTTATTTAGTAAAAGATAGTAGAGTGTATTGTTAACCAGATATAAATAACCAGAAGGAGAGTGGGTAAAATGAGCATGAATTGCAGACAATGTGAACAAACTGCCAAAGGAACTGGCTGCACAACTATCGGTGTGTGCGGAAAAAATGAAGAAGTTGCTATACTGCAGGATGTATTAAATTACAGTTTGATGGGAATTGCTGTATTTGCGAATAAGGCAAGAGAGCTGGGGGTAATAGACAAAGAAACAGATATGTTTGTTATTGAGGGTCTTTTTACATGCGTTACTAATGTTGATTTTGATCCACAGCGTATCAGAGTACTTATTGATACATCTGTAGTTGTAAAGGAAAAAATCAAAGGATTATTACTTGATGCTTATAAAAAGAAAAACAATAAGGATTTTTCTTCTGACTTGCCAGCAGCAGCGCTTTGGAGCCCGGCATCAAGCATGGAAGATCTTCTGCTGCAAGGAGCAGCACTGGGCATTAATACATTTTCTGATAATGAAGATATTAAAAGCCTTAAAGAGCTTCTTCTGTACGGACTTCGGGGTGTGGCGTCTTATGCTGATCACGCTAACATATTAGGGGAAACAGAAGAGCAGGTTAATGCCTTTTTCCATAAAGCGCTTAATGCTATTTTGCGTGATGAGATAAGTGCTGATGAGCTGGTTGCTCTTAATATGGAGCTTGGTCAGGTAAATATTAAATGTATGGGAATCTTGGATAAGGGGCATACTGGCCGTTACCAGCATCCTGTACCGACAAGTGTTTCCTTAGGTATTAAAAAGGGACCGGCAATAATAGTTTCCGGTCATGATCTGTTTGACCTTGAACAATTACTGGAACAGACAAAGGATAGAGGCGTTAATATATATACTCATGGGGAAATGCTGCCGGCTCATGGATATCCGGGGTTGAAGAAATATGAAAATCTTGCTGGACATTTCGGCACTGCTTGGCAGAACCAGCAAAAGGAATTTGATAATATTCCCGCAGTGATATTAATGACTACAAACTGTATCCAAAAGCCGAAAGAGTCATATACAAGCAGAATTTTCACTACAGGATTAGTTGGTTGGCCCGGAGTTGAGCATATTGAAGCAAAAGACGGAAAAAAAGACTTCTCTAAAGCTATCAATAAAGCTCTTGAATTAGGTGGATTTTTGGAAGATAGAGCTGGGAAGGATATTCTTGTTGGTTTTGCGCACAATGCAGTGTTGGGTGTTGCCGATAAGGTTATAGAGGCTGTTAAAGCCAATCAGATCAGGCATTTCTTCTTAATCGGCGGATGCGATGGAGCAAAACCTGGTCGTAATTACTATACGGAGTTTGCTCAAAAAGTGCCTGCAGATTGTGTTATTCTGACGCTTGCCTGCGGTAAGTTCAGATTTAATACACTTGAATTTGGAGATATCGGCGGCATCCCAAGGCTTCTTGATTGCGGACAGTGTAATGATGCTTATTCCGCTATACAGATTGCATCTGCACTTGCAGAGGCCTTTAACTGTTCGGTTAATGATCTGCCACTGTCGTTTATATTGTCCTGGTATGAGCAAAAAGCTGTGTGTATATTACTAAGCCTTTTGTCGCTTGGCATACAAAAAATAAAATTAGGACCGAGTTTGCCGGCATTTATCAGTCAGAATGTACTCAAAGTATTAATTGAAAAATTCAATATAGCTCCTGTGGTAAATCCAGAAGAAGACCTTAGAGCTATATTAGGTGATGAAGTTTTAAAACCAATTTAAAGGAGAGGGAAAAATGAAAAGCTTTATTAAAATTTTAATGTTGTTTATTTTGGTAAGTGTATTTGGGGTTTATTCTAGTCAAGATTATGCGCAGGCTGCAGGAAAAAAAGGAAGAGGCAAGATGGCACCAGAGGATTCT
>JAGLQQ010000169.1 GCA_023136735.1 Candidatus Omnitrophota bacterium
AAATAATAGAGCTGATCAAGAAATCCTGATATAATGCTTTTAATGAAACAAAAGCGTTGTCAACGCTTTTGTTTCAAATGGAGGGGAATATGGAAGGATTTTTTAATAGTCGTGTGCTAATGTCCACGATGAAGATCATTGTCGAGGATGGAATTTACCATGTTACTCAGCGCGCTCCGGGAAATGAATTAATATTTATTGAGGATAATGATTATCTGAGGTTTGTTTCTCTTCTTAAAGAGACAGTTAAGAAATTTCAATTGGAACTTTTTTGTTTTGCTTTACTGTCTAATCATTTGCATCTTTTGCTTAAGATAAAGGAAAAAAATTTAAGCGAGGCAATGCGATATTTATTTAAAAGATATGCCCAATGGTTTAATGTAAAGTATGAGAGAAAAGGGCATGTTTTCTGCGGAGCTTACCGTGCAGCGCTGTGTTGTGATGACGGACATCTTTTAGCTGCTTCAGTGTATATTCACTTAAATCCTTTAAAGGGCGGATTGACAAAGGATATTTTTAAATATAAGTGGACCTCATTAAATTGCTATGTTCAACAACTAAAAAATCCATCCTTTGTAAGGCCAAAAAAAGTAACAAAGATATTAGGTAAAAAAGGATATTTGCTTTATAAAAAATTGATGTTGGATACTGTAGACCTAAAATATGGAAATATTAATGAGGACAGAAAGGCAATTAAAAAGTTTAGCGATAATTTTGCTGAGTTTCTTGTAAAATTTACAAAAAAAGAGCAAATTGGAAATAATAGCCTAACCAGTGTTTTTAAAGAAGAGAGAGTGATAGAAGATTTCTTAAAGCAGAAAAGAAAAATAGGACCAGAAGGCAATGAAGGGCTCTTATATTCTGTAAGTCAATTAAGAGCAAGAGGATATACTTTTGATGAAGTTGCCCAAAAGCTAAAAGTAGGAAGAACCACTATTTATAGGCTAATGAAACAAAAGCGTTGACAACGCTTTTGTTTCAAATGGGTGAGAAAAGGATAGTGAGGATTGGGGAATGTGGTATAATGGGTTTGTTGCGAAACTACCCGTTTAATTTCAATCTTTCAATATAAGCACTTTTTTGCAAAAATAAAGTACCCGGACGCGGGGCTGTTGCAAAATATGCAGATGCAAGGCTTTTGTGAATGAGCGCGGAGGCGTACATAAATGTACGCCGCACAAGCGAGTGAGCAAGTAACGCAGTAGTTGTGAGTTTTGCAACAGCCCCATAATTGCCATTAAGGAGAGACATAGAGATGGAAAAAATTTACGCTAAGGCAGAGGAAATAGTCTCAAGAAAGATTGCTGATGAGATGATACTGGTTCCTATCCGGCAAAGGATTGGAGATTTGCAGAATATTTACACTCTCAATGAGGTTGCCGGGCGAATTTGGGAGCTGCTTGATGGACATAGAACACTCACGCGAATAAGAGATAACATCATTTCCGAGTTTGAAATAAGTTCTGAACAGGCAGAAAAGGATTTGGAAGAATTTTTAGAAAAATTGAAAAATTCCGGAGCGGTTAGAGAGGTTTAAAATGCAATGCCCTTATACGCCACAGATTACTTATACCGAATTTAGTGAACGAATTTACAAAAAGATAATTAAAAACCGCATTCCTTATAATGGTTCGATTGAGCTTACTTTAAGATGTAACTTACGTTGCGCGCATTGTTATTGCGTTGCTGATCCGCATAAAAAAGAAATGAGCGCCAAACAAATAAAACATATCCTTGATGAAATATCCGATGCTGGTTGCTTATGGCTGTTGATTACTGGTGGGGAGCCGCTTTTAAGGGATGATTTTTTAGATATCTATATTTATGCGAAGAAAAAAGGAATGATGATTACCCTTTTTACCAACGGGACTTTAATTACACCAGGCCTCGCTGATTATCTAAAGGATTTCCCGCCCTTTGCCATAGAGATTAGCTTATATGGGGTAAAGAAAGAGACCTATGAACAGATTACTGGGATAGAGGGTTCTTTTGAACGTTGCAGAAAGAGTATTGATATTCTTATGGATAGAGGCCTTCCTCTTAGATTAAAGACTATGGCCATGAGTTTAAATATAAACGAGTTTTCTGAGATCGAACAATTTGTCAAAGATCTGGGAGTAGAGTTTAGATTTGATGCGGCTGTTAATTCCAAGCTTGACGGAAATAGAGATCCTTGTGAATTAAGGATTTCACCGGGAGAGGTGGTTAAGCTTGATTTAGTTGATCCTAAACGCGTTGAGTCCTGGAAGAGTTTTTTTAAGCAGTATCGTTATCATCCTAAATCGGATAAACTCTATACCTGCAGCGCTGGGCTTACGGTGTTTCATGTCGACCCTTATGGGAATTTGAGTCCTTGTATTATGGCTCGTTATCCCGCATACAATCTTCTTCAGGGGTCGTTCATGCAAGGGTGGTATAGATTTGTTCCTGATGAAATTCTGACTCAAACTTATGAGGAAAATCATAGCTGTGCGGATTGTGATTTACAGTCTATTTGCAGTCAATGCCCGGGGTGGGCACAGTTTGAGAATGGAGATTCACAGACACCGGTTGAGTATCTTTGCAAAATTGCCCATCTTCGGGCGGAGGTTTTTTCTCAGGAAGTAAATTTAGAAAATGCTGTTTTGGCGATTGATAATCATTAAGGGACTGCCGCGAAACACAGTCCCCACAAATTAACACGAATTAAAATACGAATTTGACACAAATCACTGACGAGCTATTTGTGAGCATTTGTTAAATATTAGTGATTATTCGTGCGGCTTTATTGTTTTGCAACAAAGTGATTAAGTAAACTAATTAAAAAGAGAGGAGGGTTTTATGGTTACAAAAAAACCTTATCGCAAACCAGAGATTACTCAGATTAAGTTAGTGCCGGAAGAGACAATGTTATCCGGTTGCAAGCAGGTTTCAGGTGCGGGAGGAAAAACTGAAAGATGTTTCCCGGTAACTGGTGCCTGCAAAATTGATAGCGGAAGCTAAAAGGCTTTGAAAGAATAAAAAAACAGTTTTGGAATATAAAGTATAGTTTGGATTAATTATGAGTAGAAAAAGACAAAAAGAAATTAAAATTTCTATTGGGGGTATTATTATCGCCCTTACAAGAGACGATACCTGCTATTTTAAAATAAATACGCCTTATGAATCATTTATCAGTCAAGATCCTCCGGAAATTCATTTGAAAATCCATTATTGCCCGGGTATTTGTAGCCGGACAGTATTGGCGAAGGAGATATTTAATGCAAACGATACCTGGACATTATTTAAGAAAAACAGTAATTATATTCTCAGAACAACTTCCGGTGACGCGATTATAGATTGCGAATTTAAATCAGGAGATATTTATCTCGAAGCCGAAGAGAATGAGCAAACCGGGATTTTTCTTACTTATCCCATGGATGAGCTGTTAATGATAAACTTACTGGCTAGGGAACGGGGAGTAATGTTTCATGCCTGCGGCCTTAAGTATTTAGGAAAAGGTATTCTTTTTGCTGGTACCTCGGGAGCGGGTAAAAGCACTATTGCCAATCTGTGGAAAAAGAAGAAAGACGCGGTTATTTTAAGCGATGACCGGGTTATTGTACGTAAAATTGATTCTAAATTCTGGATATACGGTACTCCTTGGCATGGCGATGCCAAAATATCCTCAGCGGAGAAAGCGCCTTTAGAAAAGATTTTTTTCCTCAAACATGAAAACAAGAACCATATAGAAAAGATAAATCCTATTGATGCGGCTTCTCGTTCAATTGTCCGTTCATTTATTCCCATGTGGGATAAGGCGTCAATGGAATTTACTTTAAAGTTTTGTTCTGAATTGTCCCAAAATATACCTATTTACGAATTAGGATTCCTTCCAGATGAAAGCATAGTGGATTTCATTACCGGTAAATTATGAAGTGCTCAAGCCTTGAATTCATTAAATTAAGTAAAAATATATTGGATAAAGAAGCCTATCTGCGTTTTTTAGCCAAGGGAAGAAGCATGTATCCAACGATAAGAGATGGAGATATTGTTAATATCGAATCGGTTAAAAAGCGGGAAATAAGATTAGGCGATGTGGTTTTTTATCGTAATAACGAAGAACGCATGGTCATGCACCGGGTAATAAAAAAACGAATGTATAGCAATAGGGTTGTTTTCATAACCAGAGGGGATGCTAACCGGGATGAAGAGGAAGTGTTTTTGAACCAAATTCTCGGAAGGGTAAGAATTTTAGAAAGAAAAGGGCGAAAAACAGATATAACTCAAGGATGGGGAAAACTGAGCAGCTTAATCAGCTCGTCATTTTTTTATTTGTTGATAAAATTTAGACGTGTAGGAAGTAAGTTTTTAGGCTATGTCCAGGGAAGAAAGATTTACCGCTATTTAGTGAAAAAAACAATAAAGATAAAAATTAACTACGCGTGGGAATTGCAATCAAGGGGGCAGAATTTTCTTGTTGCAAAAAAAAATGGCCAGGTTATCGCCAAGCTGAAACTGAATAATTTTTCAAAAGATTATCCTTATGACTGGTGGATTTTTGATTTATGGGTAAAATGGCCTTATCGGGGCTTGGGAATCGGCAGTTATTTAACCCAAGAAGCTTATAATTATGCGGCTGGGCACAAAGCTGCACAGATCAGGTTATTTGTATTTGAAGATAACACACCGGCTTTAAAGCTGTATGAAAAGATGGGATTTTACAGGATTTTTAATCCAGAGATGAATAGGGTGATGGTAGATGGGATTAGAAAAAGACACAAAATTGTTTTAGAAAAAAACATCCGGGAGAATAAGATAAATAAACTGAAGAAAAGATTAACTAAAACAAATAAGGAATCAGTACAGGCTGAAGATTGGGACAAGTTCCTGATTTCATTTATTACCTCAGAAAATTTTGATTTTTGTCTTGAAAAGATTTCTCGCCTTGATTTTAACTGGAACAATTTTTTTAAGATCGCTTTTAAACAAAAACTGGCGCCGTTAATTTTTAAAAATCTTTCCAGGAATAAAAAAGTAAAACTTTATATACCCAAATCTATTTTGTCAAAATTTAGGCATAGTTATTACGCTACTGCCGCATATAATACGCTTATTCTTAGAAGATTAGGTGAAATTTTGAGGCCTTTTAAAGAAAGTGGAATAAAAATGCTGTTTTTAAAAGGCCCGGTGTTGATTGACCTTATTTATAAAGACATAGGATTAAGGCCGATGAGTGATATTGATCTATTAATTGATAAGAATGATCTTGAAAAGACAGATAATGTATTGCGTTCACTAGGATATATTTCACCTATAAACTTTCGAGATGCTTTAAATAATACTTCGCGTTCAGTTATTAATACTTTAGAATATAAAAAATTTTCAGACGATAACTTCTTTATTCACATCCATTGGCATTTAATTAATTGTACCTGGCCGTTAGATTTTTTGGTGAGAAAAATTGAAATGGGAAGAATCTGGAATCAAGCCCGGAATTTAAACATCGATGGAGTTGATGTTTTGACCCTGGCACCGGAACATCTTGTGATATATTTAGCCCAGCATAGTTTTACTCATTTTTTGAGCCCGTTGATTCTCTTTGCGGACATTATCGGGGTATTAAAAGTCTATAAACAAGATTTGGACCGGCAGGTACTTATTAAAGAGGCAGAGAGGTTTAATTTGTCGACGGTATTATATTATTGCCTGAATTTTATTTCTAAGCGGTTAGGATATGATAGCCCGGAATTGGAAAATCTGAAGATAAGAAAAAACAGTTTATTAGAAGGAATATTTAATTTTTATATTTTTAAAAAAAATAATTATTACTTTTTTTGTTACCTTGTTTATTTTTTAGAGCAAAAAGGACTTTTATCAAAATTAAGATTTATAAAAAGAACTGTTTTTCCCTCTTCTTACGTAATGGCTCATAACTTGGGGATATTGTCTTCCCAGATAAGAATCGCTCATTATTGTCGTAGATTGGTTAATTACCGGTTTAGATTTCAATAGCTAATATTGAATGAGACTACCCTGCCGGCGGGCTTTTTTAAGGGCAAAAGTAAAAGAATACAGGCTTGTAGGGATAAGAACAAGGCAGAAAACAAGCAGAAATCCCCATTCTAATCGTAATTGTCCAAGAGAGTACCCTTTATATACAGCTAATTGAATACCGCGTATGGCATAGGTTATAGGCAGGCATTTTGCAACTGATTGTAATGCAGCGGGCAGTACTGCAATCGGAAAATAAACTCCGCCTAGGAGCCCCTCAAACGTATTGATTACCCAGGAAACAGGATTGCCTTTTTTTAGGATTATTATGCAGCTGGCAGAGAGGATGCCTAAGCTGCTGAATGATATTACAGTTAGAACCAGGATCACAATAGTGGATAAAATATTGAAATTGGAAAAGTCTATGCCGAATAAAAAAATCCCCAGTGCGATATAGATCAGTACATCCAGAGTGGCAAAGATAAGGTTCCATAATCCCATACCCAAAAGGATTATAGCGACATTTGTCGGGGTTAATAACAGGGATTCCAAGGTGCCCTGCAGTTGCTCAGAGCGGATGCGTGATGAAAAGGAGCCGATGCCTACACCGATATAACTGAAAAAGGCCATACTTAAAAGAACATACGAAAAATAATTCACCCCGAATTCTTCCAGGTGAGCGGTTATTCTGTGCCCGAAGAGCTTATCGATAAAAAAATAGGTTAAAACGCTGGCCGCGACACTGAAGATATTGAATATAAAAGCAATCTTGTAGCTTGCTTCAATCAAAAAGTCTTTTTTCAATAAAGCATAAATCTTGCGCATTATTTTCCCGTTAGTTTTAAGTAGATCTCAGTAAGTGTTGCCGAATCCGAATGGATCCTCTTGCCTAATTCTTCTTTTGTGCCGAAGCCGAGAATCCTTCCCCTGTTTAGGACTAAGAACCGGTCACATATTTGCTCGGCCTCAGTAATGTTATGGGTAGCAAACAATATTGTTTTTCCCTGCTGTTTTAAAATAGTTATATATTTGAGCAATTCCAGGCTGGTATTATAATCCAGGCTTTTTGTCGGCTCATCAAAAAGCAGTATGCCTGGATTGTGCAGCAAGGCGCGGATGAGAGAGAATTTTCTTTTCATCCCTGTGGAATAACTGTCAAAACGCTTATCCTGATAATCAACGCCAAAAACTTTAAACAGTTTATTGATGCGTCCCTCGGCTTGCTTTTTGTTGAGTCCATACATTGTTGAAAAGAAGTCCAGATTCTGCCTGCCGTTTAGCCTCCAGTAGAAATCTCGCTCCTCGGTTGTAACAAGGCCTATGATCGATTTTATTTTCTGATCATCATGTTCTGTGGAATATTTATTTATTTTAACTGTTCCTGTATCAGGCAGAATCAATGTAGAGATAATTTTTAAAAGCGTAGTTTTGCCCGCGCCGTTGGTTCCGAGTACTCCGATAATGCTTTTGCCGGGCAGCGATAGGTTTATATTCTCAAGCGCGCAAACAGGAGTATTTTTAAAATTAAAACTCAGGATTTTTCTCCAGGCAAGGGGAGGATAGAATGACTTGCTGACGTTCTTAAGTTCGATAAGTATTGTGTTCATACTAACTCAAAATAGCAGATAAACAGTCTGTAGTCAATAAGCATTAGAAAATTACAAAAGATGCCGATCTTAATTTGTATTGCGTGTTGAATGAAAGCAACTATAAGCTATACACTAGGCGGGTGCTAGGCGTCTTTCACCGGCGTCTTTCGTCCTTTGTTTTTGCCTTGTCAAATTATCCTGCAATATGATAAAATAAATGATATTATTAAGTTATGTTTAGGTTAATCCAAAAATGGGGGTATTTTGTTATTATGAAGCTAAAGTATTTTTATCTGCACAATATTATTATTGTCTTTTTAGTTTTTTTCTTTTTCTGCATAAATTTAAGTCTCGCCCAAACTCAAGACGCGGCTGAGCCTCAGATAGCAGGAAAAATATTCGGGGTTGAGGTGCCTGCCAGTAATTATTATTTTGCCAAAAGAGCCGTGATTTCTTTTGGCGCGAAATGGAGAGGGACACCTAAAGACGAGAAAGAGCTGGAAGAGCTGGTATGGCAGGAACTGCTTTTTTCCTTTGAGTCTTTCAGGCAAGAGATACAGGCAAGCCCTGAGGAGATAGATGAGGAAATAGAAAAACTTTTACAGGCCAGCAAAGTAGAATTTAAATGGCGGATAGACAAAGAGGCATATCAGAATTGGGTTAAAGATACCTTGCATACAGATATAGATGCGTTTCGGAATCAGCTTGAGCATCTGGTAAAACTTGAGAAATTGCGCAAGCAGACTTTAGATAGTTTTGATCCTAAGGTTTCCCAAGAAGAGGCTTATCAAAAGTTTCTCGATGAGTACAATACACTTATGGTGGAATTGAAGCAGTTTGATGAGCAAAAACAGGCGGAAGAGTTTCACGAGAAATCTATCATTCCTGCTTCAACAAAAGAAACAGAGGAGCTGATCTGGAATGATATGCTTATTTCCTATGAGGCAGCAAAAAGAGAGATCAAGGCAGATGATGAGGAGACCAATAAAGAGATCATAAAGCTTCTGCGCAGTTATGAGGCTAAGTTTAACTGGAAAGAAGAAGCTGATAAATATGAGGCGTGGGTAAAAGAGACATTCAATGTCTCAAGCGAGGTTTTTAAGAATAACATTGCTCAGCTTGTTGCGATTGAAACGCTTAGGCTGAAAATCATTTCCAAGGAAGAGCCGGAAATTAAAGAAAAACAGCAATTCCAGCAATTCCTGGAAAAAAACAAGATGATTTCTATTGCCTACAGCTTATTTTTCGATACATATCTTGAGTCAAAAGAAGATGTTTTGAGATTCGTTGATTTGCAGGATGCCAAGGCATTTTATGCAAAGATAAAAAGAACTGCTGGATATTGGGAGGATGAAAAAAGAAAAGATCCCAAGTCTTTTAAAGTTCCAGGCTTCGTAGCTCTTGATTTTCTTATAAATCTTTGGGGTTTTAAAAGTGAAGATGCTTACAAAATGCTTGAAAAAGACTTAGGCTCATTTTACCCTCCTTCTCCTATTTATAAGGGGTATGGGGTTTTTAAAATATTAAAAATCCGCAGGGCAGCGCCTGAGGAATTTGATAAAAGAAGAGATAACTATTTTAGTAAAGTTAAAACAAAAAAGCAGTATGAATTATATAAGCAATGGGTTGAAGAGCTAAAACAAAAAGCCGAAATTGAAAAATATATACCCCGTTAGAGATTTTAAAGAAAGAAAGTTTTGATAACTAGTGCATTGTAATATTAGTTTCTGATGAGATGACAATACCTTCAAATTTGATATTGTACGGGACTAATCCTACTGCTCAGACAATAGATGTTCTTGGGCAGACTGACTTTTACGGTGCTGTTTACGCTCCAACTGCTGAAATGAATCTTTCTGGCCAAGGTGGGCTTTTTGGCTCATTTATAGGTAATGAGGTGACTATAAACGGCCAGGGGGGAGTACATTATGATTCGGCCTTGAGTACATTAACTACCGGCGGAGCGGCAGCTTATGAGATTACTTCCTTTAAAGACGGACAAACTCCGTATGGTTTATCACAGTAATAAATAAGGTGAAAAAAGGATTTTAATATGATGCTTCCATGGAAGAATTTAAGCAGATTCTGTTCTAAATTTATAAAACAGCCTCAATACGCAATTCACGTTGCTTCTAAACGCCTACAGGCATTTGTATCCCATTCTATAGGTAAAGGGACAAGTCCTACGCCAGAGGCGATCACACTTTTTCTTACCTATAAATGTAATCTTCGCTGTAAAATGTGCGGCCAGTGGGGTGAAAGCGGAGTTACTAAAACAAAAGCTAAGGATGATGTAAAAGAACAACTTTCTTTTTCTGATCTTAAAAAACTTATAGATAGTGTGAGCTTTTTTAAGCCGAGCATTACACTTTTTGGCGGAGAACCGTTGCTATATCCCAATTGCATAGAGCTGATTCGATATATAAAACAAAAAGGAATGCATGTGCTAATGATCACTAACGCTTCTATGCTAAAGGGCAGGGCGGCTGAACTTGCGCAAGCAGGACTTGATGAACTCAATGTTTCGCTTGATGGGGGAGAAAAATTGCATGATACTATTCGGGGTATGGAAGGGCTTTTTAAAAACATTACTGATGGCTTGAAAGAGCTTAAAAGTTATAAGCAGAAAAAGGGGCTAAAAAAGCCGTTGGTTAATCTGCAGTGTACTATTACAAAATATAATTATCTGAATTTAGAAGAATTTCTTGATGTTGCGCTTGATATTGGGGCTAATTCGCTAACATTCCATAATCTTATTTTTTTAGGCAATGATTTAATTGAAAAACAGAAATATTATGATGAACAGTTGCAATGTTCATCAGATGGCTGGAAGGGGTTTGTGTTTACCCCTGAGATAGATCCGGAAATATTATTTACTGTTATACAGAAGATAAAAAGCCGGAAAACTTTATTTGCAATTGATTTTTACCCGAATTTTTCTCAAAAGGGTTTAAAGGAATATTATAATAATCCTTCTTATTTGCCCTCAGAATACCCAAGACGGTGTTTAAGCCCATGGGTTTGCGCTTATGTTTTTCCGGATGGGGATGTTCGCCCATGTCTTAATTCCACATACGCTTTTGGGAATATAAATAGGGATGAATTCACAACTATCTGGAACAGCGAAAAAGCGGTTAAATTCAGGGGATTGCTTAAAAAGAGCGAGCTTTTTCCGGCTTGTGTTCGCTGCACAGAATTATATAGATATTAAGGATAGGGTGTAAATAATGGGGTGTGGGGTTTAGGGAATAGGGTGTAAAAGGTGTAAAAAAGATGATAAAAAATTATAAAGATTTAGAAGTTTGGAAAAGGGCGATTAATTTAGTAAGCTTAGTTTATGCTATAACAAAAGGTTTTCCAAAGGAAGAGTTATTTGGTTTAACTAACCAAATGAGAAGATGTGCTGTTTCTGTTCCATCCAATATTGCTGAAGGTTGGATGCGACAATATCGAAAGGAATACATTCAGTTTATTCATCATTCACTAGGTTCCTGCGGAGAATTGGAAACGCAAATTATAATTGCAGCGGATCTGAATTATATAGATAAGGATAGTAGAGATACTTGTTTAGAAGAGTTGACTGTTATTATCAAAATGCTTCGTGCTTTATTGAAAGGACTCCGTAAATAATGATAAGCAGTACTCCAAACCCCAAACTCCAAACCCTAAGCCCTAAGATCAGAGTTGCTCAAATAATTACTCGTATGGATTGGGGCGGGGCGCCTGATATTATTCGAATTATTTGTAAAAATCTTGATCCTGAAATTTATGATGTGATTTTGATCAGCGGCCCAAGTGAGCATTTAACTCAAAAAACAGTGGAGTTTTTTGGAGAGTTTGTAAATAATCTAAAGATAGTTAAGAGTTTACAGAGAGATATTCATCCGCTGCTTGATCTTAAGGCGTTCTGGAAGTTGTTGAGGCTATTTAAAAAGGAAAAATTTGATATTGTCCATACTCATACGGCTAAAGCTGGATGTCTGGGGAGGATAGCAGCAAAGCTTGCAGGGATAAAGGTAATCGTGCATACGTCGCATGGGCATAATTTTTATGGATACTTCAACCCAGTTTTTAGTAAGTGTTTAGTTTGTGTCGAACGGATTTTAAGTTCTCTGACGGATAAGATTATCACACTGACTATGTTAGAGCAAAGAGATTTGCTGCGGTTTAAGGTAGCAGCAAAGGAAAAAATAGAAGTTGCGCATACGGCAGTTGAATCAAGTAATATTAATAAAGAAGATCTCCAAAAAAGTGTTTTATTGAAAAAGGAATTGGGGATCAATAACGGCAAAATTATTGTTGGTATGGTTGGTAGGCTTGAATTGATTAAAGGAGTTAAATATTTTATTGAAGCTGCTATACAGATAGCCGATAAATTTAAGAATGTCCAGTTTCTCTTGGTGGGTGAAGGCAGTTTGAAACAGGATTTAGAGCAAAGAGTTAAACAGGCTAAATTAGAAGACCGCTTTGTTTTTAGCGGGTGGCGTGAGGATGTAATAGATATTATGCTTCTTATGGATATGATGGTGCTTGCTTCTTTGAATGAAGCGGTGGGAATTGTGCTGATAGAAGCGCAGGGATTGGGAATCCCTGTGATTGCGAGTGCGGTAGGCGGAATACCTGAGGTTGTAGAGGATGGTAAAAGTGGAATACTTGTTGCGCCTAAAGATATAAACGGATTTTATGATGCTATGGCATTGCTGATTGAGGATGAGTCTAAGAGAATAGCGATGGCAGAAGCAGCAATTAAATTTGAGCGGGATAAATATGATCCGGCTGATCTTTGCCGGATAATTGCGCGGACATACGATATGTTGTTAAACAGCAATTAGGTTACCCCGCCAAAGGTGTGGGCGGTTAGAAAAATCGAATAATGAGAGACGTAAAATCAGTTAATAGTTACAAGTTATGAATTATTAATGTATTATATATGATTATAATTTGGTGTTAAAAAAATTAGCACCAGCGGGTTTTTCGGAAGTGAAAAAAACAAATAGGATAAAGCGAACCGTAATTATGAATATAAAAAATATATATAGCCTAATATTTGTGTTTTTTTGCTGTGGTTTGTTTTTGCCGGCGCAAGATGCTAAGTCGGCAGAAAGATTAATGCAGGTGCCGACGCTTATTCAAATAAGCTCAAAAGTAAGTGACGGCAGGTTGGAACTATCCGAGATAGTTTCAGCTGCTAAAAAATCCGGGATGAAGGCGGTTATATTCACTGATCGCGACATAATGCGTTGGGAATACGGTGTCTGGCCGCTGCGCAATATTGTAAAGAAAGCTGTGGTTAATAATTCTATTGCTGTCTGTGGAATGAAAAAGTATTTAGGTGCGATTGAAAGACTTCAGGAAGGAAATCCTGATATGGTGCTTATCCCTGGAGTTGAGACAACGCCTTTTTATTACTGGAGCGGAAGCCTTTTTAGGCTGAATATGGCTTTGCATAATGCGCATAAGCATATGCTGGTTTTTGGTTTTAATAAAGCTTCGCAGTTTAAAAATCTGCCTACAGTTAATAATAGATTTACAGCATATAACAAGTTTGGTTTTTTGGATATATTGCTTTTGTGGCCAATTCTTATTATTGTCTGGGGTCTTTCTCTTTTTAGAAAGGAAATGCGTTTTTTGGGAGTGGGAATTTTCGCATTAGGTGTTTTGTTTGCTATTAATAATCTGCCTTTTAAAAAGCCGCTTTTTGATCAATATCATGGGCAGCAGGGGGTATTGCCGTATCAGGCCTTGATAGATTATGTGAACACAGAGCAAGGCCTGAGTTTTTGGGCTCATCCTGAGGCTGAATATGAACTTAAGACAGATCATGTGACGGTTATTACTAAAGAGCATTCTCAAGACCTTCTGCAAACACATGGGTACAGTGGTTTTTGTGTGTTTCCGGAAGGGTACAAACTGGTCGGTAAACCAGGGGGTATCTGGGATACAGTGCTTAGTGAATATGTTAATGGCAAACGCAAATATCCTGTATGGGCAATTGGCGGGCTTGCATATGATTATTATGGAGATATTGAAAAGGATTTAAAAATTTTACGCAATGTTGTTTTGGTTGATAAACTTGATCAGGCCAATGTGTTAAAATCAATCAAAGAGGGCAGCCTTTATGTGGTTAGAGGCGAAATGTCATCAGAATTTGTCATGAATAAATTCGAGGCAGTTGATACATATTATTCTCTTAGAAAAACCATGGGGCAGACTCTTAAGCTTAAAGGTGATGCGCCTTTGATCCGAATAGACTGCGGTTTTAATGACAATCGAGAGCAAGAACTCAATATTAAGCTGATAAGTAACGGCAAATTAATAAAGATCTTCAAGCAAAAGACTCCTGTAAATATTAAATATGTAGATATTGACTTTGTAAAGCAGCAAAAGGCTTATTACAGAGTTGAGATTACCGGCAAAGGTTTGCATGTTATAACTAACCCGATATTCGTGGAAAAGAAAGGATAATAAAGGGTATAGGGAGTAGGGTGTAGGGTGTAGAATTTTTTAATCCTCATCCCCCAATCCTCAAGCCCCATGTTATGATAGTTTCAGTTCATCAACCTCAATATATACCGTGGCTTGGGTATTTTGATAAGATTGATAAAAGTGATTGCTTTGTTTTTTTGGATACGGTACAATATAAAAAGAGGGAGTATCAAAACCGTAACAGAGTCCGGACAAAAGACAGCTGGATATGGCTTACTGTGCCTGTTATAACAAAAGGATCAAGCCATCAGAGCTTATCTGATGTGCTTATAGACAATGAAACTGATTGGGCTAATGAGCATTGTAAAAGCTTGCAAAGTTGGTATGGTCATGCATCATATTTTAAAGATTATTTCCCTTTTTTTGAAGATTTATATAAGAAAAACTGGGAAAAACTGATAGATCTCAATATAAATGTAATAAAATATTTACTAGGTGCGTTAAATATAGATACTCAAATTTATCTTGAGTCTGAAATTGGGACATCTAAAAAAAGTACCGAGAGAATAATAGAAATTTGCCAGAAGCTAAAAGCAGATAAATATTTATCCGGTGCTGGGGGTAAGGATTATTTGCAAGAAGGGTTATTTGCTAAGGATGGCATTGATCTCAAATACCAGATTTTTGAACATCCGAATTATAAACAGCAATTTATGAGTAATGAGCATGCTTTTGAGTCGTACATGTCGGTTTTGGATTTACTTTTTAATGCCGGCAAACAAAGTTTGAGTATTATTCGCAATAATTCATAAGCCAAGGAGGGTTATGTACGAGGAGTATTGGGGTTTTAAGGAAAAACCGTTTGAAAATACGCCTAATCCGCATTTTCTGTATCATTCCCAGCAGCATGAAGAAGGGCTCTCTCGTTTACTTTATGTAGTCAGCGAAGGCAAAGGAGCAGGATTACTCACCGGTGTTTTCGGCTGTGGAAAGACACTTCTCGGGCGAACATTGTTTAAGGAGCTTGACAGGGATATCTATAAAACTGCTTTTATTGCCAATCCATTTTTAAACTATTCTGAACTATTAATGCATATTGCTTATAACCTTGGGGCGCGAGATTTGCCGCAGAACAAGCAGGATGTGCTTGTCAATGTTATCCTTGAGAGATTAAATGAAATACTTGAAAATAATATGCGTGATGGTAAAAAAACAGTTATTGTTATTGATGAGGCGCATGTTATTACTGACCGCAGAGTATGGGAAGAATTAAGGCTGCTGCTTAATTTTCAGCTTGAAGATAAATTTCTGCTGACGCTTTTAATCCTCGGACAGCCGGAATTAAAGGAAATGATTGATTCCAATAAACAGTTCTCGCAAAGGATTGCCGTAAAATTTCATCTTGGCCCTCTTAACGAGAAAGAGACCGAGGAATATATAAAACACCGCATTAATGTTGCAGGAAGAAGTTCTTCTGTATTTGCTCCTGAGACAATAAAAACAATATACAAGAAATGCGGCGGAATACCCAGGAGAATAAATCATCTTTGCGATCTAGCGCTTTTTGCTGGATTTGGCAAGAATACTTCTATAATTGATGAGAAAATAATCAAAGAAGTAAGTTTTGATATGGAGGATTAATCATGAATATTTTAGCGATTGGCGCTCATCCTGATGATATTGAAATCGGCTGCGGTGGAAGTTTGATCAAATATGCCAGAGCTGGCCACAAGGTTTTTTTGCTGGTGCTTACCTGCGGAGGTGTCGGCGGTGACCCTGATGTCAGGAAAAAAGAGCAGGAACTGTCAGCTAAAACAATGGGGGCTGAAAAAGTATTCTGGGGTGATTTTAAAGACACTTATGCGTCTGATGCCAGGGCGCTTATTACAGTTATTGAAAATGTTATCAATGAAGTGCAGCCGCAAACTGTACTGATAAACTATTTGCATGATGTCCATCAAGACCATAGGGCTGTTGCCAAGGCCTGTCTTTCTGCGACGCGTTATATAAAAGAGGTGCTTTATTATGAAGTGCCGACGACAAATGGTTTTGAGCCGGAAACATTTGTTGATATCGGAGCAGTTCTTGATGAAAAAATAGAATTGCTTAAGATTCACGCTTCTCAGGTAGACAGAACGCGTGTTGAGAATTTATCAATTCTGGAAGTTGCTAAATCATGTGCGAATTTCCGCGGTTTTCAGGCGAGAATTAAGTATGCTGAAGGATTTAAGGCTGTTAGGGTTTTAAAAGAAATAGGCTGATGTCGCATAATCAAGGCTTTTTAATCTTGCAAAGTTATGAGTGCTTTATGTTAATTAAAGGATTAATTTCATGAGTACATTTACCGCATTTTTTATTGCATTGCTGGGGGCGTATTTCAGTGCTTTTATATTCAGAAAAATAGCATTGCTTTTAAAAATCGTAGATACGCCAAATAGTAAAAAAATTCACAAGAGACCGATTCCACTTTTAGGCGGATTAAGTATATATGTGGGGTCTATTGTCGCATTTTATTTCTATCCTTTTGAATTTAAAACCATAATGCCTGTATTTGTTAGTGGCACAATAGTTCTTTATATGGGTGCTTATGATGATATTAAGGGGCTTTCAGCGAGATTAAGACTTCTGATACAGATAATCCTTGCTGTTTTTGTGATTTACTCTGGCGTTAGAATTAGTTTTCTTCCTGATAATATGCTTGGTGATATTGGTGAGTACATAGTTACTATTATCTGGATTGTCGGGCTTACTAATGCTTTTAATTATCTGGACGGTCTTGACGGCCTGGCAACAGGATCTGCGGTATTAAATCTGTTTTGTTTTTTAATAATACTCTATAATATGGGGCAATTTCCACTTGGACTTGCCATTGCTATTTTGATGGGAGCATGCCTTGGCTTTCTACCGCATAATTTCTTAGGTAAAAAAAGAATGTTTTTAGGTGATGCTGGTAGTACGTTTTTAGGCTTTATGCTTGCCTGCATTGCGATTCAGGGAGACTGGGCAAGTGATGGTATTGTTAAATTGGCTATACCTGTTTTAATTCTTGGAGTGCCGATGTTTGACATGATATTCACAACCATCATGAGAATTAAACAGGGAAAGATAAAGAATATTATTGAATGGCTTAAATATGGCGGACAGGATCATTTTCATCATTATTTGGTTGATCTAGGCTTAAAACAGCGTGGTGCTGTGCTGTTTATTTATTATATTACTTTTTCTCTTGGCCTGAGTGCTTATATGGTTAGTAATGATACAGCGATTGAGGGAGTGTTAACTATTGTACATTCATCTATGATCTTCGGAGTAATAGGTGTTTTAATAGTTTTAGGTAAAAAATATCATAAAAAAACGTAAATCAAGCATTTATGTAGTTGTTTTTAGTCAATAAATACTTTTATAAAGCATTGACGCGTGGAAGTAATTGTGGTACACTTGTAATAGCAGGAAAAGGCAAACTTTCGCCACATTGCGTGGCGGACTCGCTTTATTTTGAAGCGGGCATGGTAACGTGAGGGCGCAAAGCCGTTGCACCCTTGACATTGCAATGTCAAGGGATGGCAGGCTACCCAAATGCAAGCTACCTCGGGTTATTTCCTGAGGTTTTTTTTTGAAAATATTGAAAAGTGCCAGGCACAAAGGGGGAAAAGTGCCAGGTTTGAGCAAGGATGAGACCAAATAGATGGGGTGATGGTGTAGAAAATGCCAAGGATGCCGAGGATATTTGTTGAAAACGCTTTATATTATGTGACTTGCAAGAGTTTGCCGAATCAGAGCATTTTTAGACAAATGGGAGATTATGAGATGTACTTTGGCCTGATGAAAAAGTATAAAGAACAATATGGCGTTAAAGTTTATGCCTATAATCTTATGCCAAGCCATCTGCATTTGCTCATGGAAGTTGATGAGAAAACTACAATTTCAACCGTAATGCACAATATTAATTCGACATATACTAAATTCTATAATGGCCGTTATGCACGCAAAGGCCATCTTTTTAGAGAGCGGTTTAAAGCGGCTTTGATAGAAAATGATCCAAAGGTGTTGTTGAATCTTACTGCCTATATGCATTTAAATGCAAAAAAAATGGAGGTAGCCATTCAGGCGCAGACTCTTCGTTATAACAGTTATTCTTTGTATCTTGACTATGACCAGCAGAATGATCGGGGACTGGATATGAAAAACGAGATTAACGGTATATTATCCGGGCTGATTGGTGAAAATTATAGCCAGTATCTGCAAAAGGCAGAACAAAGCATGGATTTTAAAAAAATGCATAAGCAGCTGCAGCGCAAGGGAATGTTTGGATCACCTGCTTTTATGGAAAGTGTTAAAAAGAAAATTGATGAATTCAGAGAACCTACTGCGGCAAAAAAAGAAACAGCAGAATTGAAGCCAGTGGTTTCCAAAAGTAATGAGAAAATTACCAAGAAGAGCTTTAATCCAGCGGGGATTGCTATTTTAATACTAATTTTGAGCTCTGCTGGTATTTATATATATTTTGATTATTCAGCTAAAGCACCAGTAGAGGTAGCGCAAAAAGTTATTATAAAAGAGGTAAATAAAGAAGAACTGGAAAATCTTGATGAAACAGAATGGCAGATAAAATTGACTTCTTCAGACGGCAAAGAAGTTAAAAAAGATACGGTATTTTTTGTTAAGGGAAAATTTGCCTCAAAATACCTCACTCAGCTTAATTATTCAATGTCGAATTATTCTATGTTTGGCGAAAACGATAAGATTATCTGGGAGACGATGCAAACTTCTTATAACGGCATAGCTTTATGGCGGGGTGAAATAACTGGAGATAAGATGAACGGAATCTTAAGCCTGCAGCAGAAAGGAAAACAGCAGCAGGTTTTTTCTTTTAAAAGTATTACGCACCGAAAAAAAATGGGAGGTTTGAAATGAATAAAAATATCAATTGGAAATATTTCTGCTTGATTGCCGTAATTATATTGGCAGTATTTTCCAGTATAGGGCTAGCAAAGGAAGACATTGCCAAGAATAAAGAAACAATAACAAACAAGGAGGTCCAGGGGGAAATAAGCGGCATTGGCAAAGATTATATTTCTGTGATTTATAAAAAGGATGAGGAAAAGGGCGTGGATTACGAGATTTTACTGCCGATAGAACATGATATAAGTTTAAACCATAAACAAAATTTAGGCGAGTTAAAGCCGGGAGATATTGTGCGTATTCAGTATCAGGAAACGACTCAGCAGACCAAAAACGGCCCGAAATCAAGCCGAAAAGCAAAAATAATTAATTTTGTTAAATCGGGAAAAAATTAAATAATTACCATGAAAGCTGTTGTTACAAATTGAGAGTTTAAAGGAGCAGGCATGGATAGGGAAAAGAAACCGGAAGGATTGATTCAGGATAAAGGGAAATATTTAATCCTCGCGTATATTACCGCGTTTAGCGC
Source organism: Candidatus Omnitrophota bacterium (assembly GCA_023136735.1). Lineage (GTDB taxonomy): Bacteria > Omnitrophota > Gorgyraeia > B26-G9 > B26-G9 > JAGLQQ01. The sequence goes on from JAGLQQ010000169.1 coordinate 19,399, forward strand.
GGGATTTTGTGTGATGGTTGTGGAAGTTGTCGCGGCAAGATTGATTGCCCGCTATTTAGGTGCTTCAATATATACATGGACATCGGTAATTGGTGTGGTATTGGCAGGTATTGCGCTGGGTAATTATATTGGCGGCTGGATAGCTGACCGTTATCAGGCAAAAAAAGCACTTTCTAATTTATTCCTTCTTGCAGCTTTCAGTTGTGTGCTAACACCGGTGTTAAACCGGCTTATGGGTACATGGTTGTTTTTAATGTATCTTTCCTGGCCGTTGCGGGTGGCAGGACATGTGATGATGGTATTCTTTTTCCCTGCAGTAATCCTGGGAATGATCAGCCCGGTAGTAGCGAAAATGGCTTTAGACCAGGGTTTGAAACCCGGAAGAACAATTGGCAATATATACGCCAGTGGGAGTATGGGAAGTATTGTAGGCACCTTTATAACCGGATTTTTTCTTATTGCGTTTATGGGAACTAACGGAGTTATATGGGTGGTTGCGGCTATTCTGGGAATTATTGGATTATTTTACGGATTTAAAAAACCGGGTTCTTATGTGGGAATAGCAATGTTAACAATTTTAGGTTTTATTAGTTTAAGCATCCAAGGATGGGCAGTTACAGTCAGCCAGAACCTTGCTTTGCGTGAGGTAGCAGATCCGGCAATTTTATATCAGGCGGAAAGTATGTATTCAGATATAAAAATACTACGCTCAGAACGCCATCCTCAGGTACGAAAACTGATTTTAGGCCAGCTTCTGCACAGTATTCTACGCATGGATGAATCGGGTAATATTGTAAATCTTTATGCTTATCAGGAAGTTTATGAAGGCATAACTGGTCTTTTAGCTAAAGATAAAAAGAATATTTCGGCTTTAATTATCGGCGGGGGAGGGTATGTGTTTCCCCGCTATCTTGAGGAGCATTATCCGGGAAGTTATATAGAGGCAATTGAAATTGACCCGGCAGTTACCAAAGCGGCAAAAACAGCTTTTGGTCTTTCTCCTGAGACCTCGATTAAAATCTATCATGGCGATGCGCGCAACCGTGTTGATGAACTTATCAGAAGACAGGAACAGGGCGAGGCAATACCGGTATTTGATGTTGTATACGGAGACGCTTTTAATGATTTATCTATTCCTTTTCAGCTGGTCAGTTATGAGTTTAATGAAAAAATTCGCCAGTTATTGTCGCCAGAGGGCGTGTATATGTTGACTTTAGCAGATACAATTGAATCCGGCAAGTTTTTAGGAGCAATGGTGAATACATTTAAGGAGAGCTTTCCTTATATTAATGTTTTTTTGACCGGAGATACCCGCGTTAAGGAAGAGTTGCGTAATGTGTTTGTCCTGGTTGGGTCTTTCCAGCCGCTAGATTGGCCGGGTAAAGCTAAGGATAACTGTAAGAGTGTTCGCCTAAATCAGAAATTAATGCAGGTTTTACACGAGCGTTCTGGGGGTATTGTGCTTACTGATAATTATGCGCCGGTTGAGAATTTATTGGCAGCAGTCGTGCAGCAGCAGGGCCTGCGCAGGGCATCAGCGGAATTGACCAGTCGGGCAAATAAGCTGGTGCAAAAAAGCAAGCTTGAAAAAGCGATGAAACAGTATAGTAGAGTTCTGGAACGTGATCCGGAATTCTCGCAGGCGCGCAATAATTTGGCGAATGTGTTAGCCAGTAAGGGAAAGATAAATGAGGCGATCTCTTATTATGAAGAATGTCTGCGCCTTGATCCTGAATTTGCCGAGGCACACAATAATTTGGCAATTATTTTAATTCATAAGGGTCGGCTTGATGAGGCGATTACCCATTATCAGGAATCTATAAGGATTGAGCCGGAGACCGCGGAAACGCATTATAATTTAGGAGTAACTTTTTTAACAGCCAAACGGCTGGATGAGGCTGCTGAGTGTTTTGTTGAGGCATTACGCCTTAAGCCTAATATGGCGGAAGCATATAGTAATTTGGGTAACACTTTCTTAAATCAAAACAAGGTTGAAGAAGCTGTTCAATATTACCAAAAGGCATTATCTATAAAACCAGATATCATTCAAGCGCATAATAATTTAGGAATCATATATACACGACAGGGGAAATTTAAAGAAGCGCAGTGGCATTATAATCGGGTTTTAAATATTAATCCAGAACATAAATTGGCTAAAAGCAATCTTGCCGCACTTAGCGCGCAGATGGAGAATTATCCGGAGGGCGAATCGGCCAGTGAGCTGGAACACTAACAGAGAAAATTAACTTGAGTAGTTACCGGAAATCAAGGTTTGCTGAATGAGAGAATGGAGATGAAGATGAAAAAAACAATCAAAGATCATTACAAAAGATCATGGAGAACGCGGCTTAGGAGATTAGCTGCAGGGTTATTTGTTTTGCTTGGTTTGAGTATTTTGCTTTTTTCTCTTTCATCCAATATCCAAGCTGCGCAAATCAAGAAAGTCCAGAATACAACGACTACTTCCAATTCATCGGTTACGATCAGCCTGACTGACATAGCCGAAGCAGTGGACACCAGTAATACTTTTATATTGCAGTATGTGGAGATGGGGGAGGTTTACACTTATGAACAGAAGAAAGGCGGCAAAGGTGGTGAATCATTCGGGTTGTTTACCACGACGTTTGAAGCACCGACGATGCTTAATGTCTCACGTTTGCGGGCTGATGATATTAGTTATGATATGAGCGCCAATGTTCAGAACACCTTGCTTGAGTTTACTGATGGGGTAAGCATAATGAGCGGTACCGCGACAATAGGCGCAACCGTGGACGAGCGCTACATTACTCTGCCTGATACCATCATTGATCTGACAAAAGGATTTCCTGTTTTGATGGTTAAATCCGGATTTTTGAGCAAGCAGGCAGAGAGTGAGCACTGGACATTTATGGGGACTTTCTATGATTCCAATACCCTTAAATTAGAGAGGTTAAAGCGTCCTACTGTAGATAACTATTATCCTGCTCCGACGGTGATAGTACAGTGGCAGGTGATTCAGTTTGAGTCTGACGTAGTGGTAACAAGCGGAACCGTAACCCTGCCTGCTGGTGAGGCTTTGGTTCCGGATACACTGACAACGCCGATCAGCAATATTAATAAGGCATTTTTAGTTTTTAGTTATATGGGGGCTTTTGAAATAGAAGGGGTAAAGCAGGATTTATTGAC
>JAGLQQ010000017.1 GCA_023136735.1 Candidatus Omnitrophota bacterium
CGTCCGCCTTAGGCGGACTGCGAGGAAATCAGTCGATTTTTACACATCCTTGTAAATCGACTAATTAAAATCCGTAAATGCAATTCCCCCTATCTGTTTGATGAGCGAAGAAAAAGTGTTTTCTATCTAGGAGTTGGGGAGCATATGACTTTATTGACTTATCTAATAGCGATAACTACCTTTTTTATTGGGATATTCTTAGGGTATACAATAAGTAAAAAGGAAGACAAAATCAGAAGTAAACAGGTCTGGAGCAGGGTGCAAAGGCGCAATATTATGAGAACAATAAATGCGCTTGTATCAGCAATTGATTTTAAGGATCATTTAACCAGAAATCACTCAGACAGCGTGAAGCACTATGCTTGTGTTATAGCAAAAAAGATGGGAATGCCTGATAAAGAAATTGCCGGATTAAAAGAGGCCTGTAAGGTGCATGATTTGGGAAAAATCGGCGTACATGATAATATATTAACTAAGCCGGATAAGCTCACAGAAGAGGAATACAAAGAAATAAAGCTGCATTCCCTAGCAGGTGCGGTGATTTTAAAACCTTTTCATTTTTTGGATAAGGTTGTTAAAATGGTACGTCAGCATCATGAGCGTTATGACGGCAAAGGCTATCCAGACGGTCTAAAAGGAGAAAAAATCTGTCTCTCAGCAAGGATTATGGCTGTTGCCGATAGTTTTGAGGCAATGACCACCGACCGGACTTATCGTAAGCGAATGAGTCTGGAAGCTGCGATTGATGAACTCAAAAAATACAAGGGAACTCAATTTGACCCTGCTGTTGTAGATGTATTTATTAAACTCTTAAAGGAAGAGCCGGAAATTCTCAAGCAAAGCGGAGAACAAAATAATGCCTGATAAACTTAAAAGTATGATAGTTCAAGCAGTAAGTGAGATATTAGACGACTTGAAGCTTGCTTCAAATGATATCGTGATAGAAATAGATGCACCTAAAGATACACAGTTTGGGGATTTTTCAACTAATATTGCTATGAAGCTGGCAAGAATTCTAAAGAAATCACCAATTGAAATTGCTGAGTTGATTCAGGATTTGATGCTTAAAAAGTTTAAAAAAATGTCCATTGATGGAAAAATAAAAAAAGTGGAAGTAAAGCGCCCAGGGTTCATAAATATTTTCCTCTCAAGTGGTGCTCTTCATGATATCTTGAGGGTTATCAGCAAAGATGCAGAAGCGTTTGCCCGCAATACCCAAGGCGATGGGAAAAAAGTTCTTATTGAGTTTGTTAGTGCAAATCCTACTGGACCATTGAGTATAGCTCATGCCAGGCAGGCTGCTGTTGGAGATTGCCTGGGGAATATCCTGAATATTTGCGGATATGAAGTTAGCCGGGAATATTACATAAATGATGAAGGAAATCAAATAAAAAACTTGGGTCTGAGCCTTCAGGCGCGATATTTAGAAATATTGGGTAAAACAGTGAATTTCCCAGAGGACGGATATAAGGGAAAGTATCTATATGACCTTGCCCAAAAACTTATTAAAGCTCAAGGACAAAAGTATTTGAATAATGATGGCTCGAAAGCGGTCGAATTTTTTTCAAATTATGCCGCAGGAGAGATACTTGGTCAAATTAAGGAAGAACTGGAACTTTTTGGAGTTACCTTTGATAGTTGGTATAGCCAAAAAAATCAGATCACTCCTCAGCGAATCAGCGAGGCAATCAAAGAACTCACGAGTAAGGGATATATATATGAAAAGGATGGAGCAACATGGTTTAAATCTACTCAATTCAAAGATGATAAGGATAGGGTGATTATCAAAAGTGATGGGTTGATGACATATCTCACGCCTGATATTGCTTATCATAGGGTAAAGTTTGAAAGAGGTTTTGATAAGCTTATAAATATCTGGGGGCCAGACCATCATGGCTATATAAATAGACTTAAAGCATCAGTTTGCGCATTGGGGCACTGCCCTGAGGACTTATCAATATTGATTATTCAGTTGGCGACATTGTCTAGAGGTGGTACCCCTGTGGTTATGTCTACGAGAGCGGGTGAATATATTACACTGGCAGAGCTTATGCAGGAAGTGGGCAAAGATGCTGCGAGATTCTTTTTTCTTATGCGACGTTGCGATTCGCAACTGGAATTTGATTTGGAACTTGCTAAAAAGCATTCAATGGAGAATCCAGTTTATTATGTACAGTATGCACATGCTCGCATAAGCGGTATCAGAAAGCTTTTTTCTGAACTGGCTGATGAGGGGGCTCTGGGTGACATAAAAGAACCTCTTGAAGCGGGAAGGCTTTGCGCTATTAGTGAAGAAGACGCGAGTATTTTAATAAAAAAACTTAATTGTTTCCCTGATGTTTTGATAAATTGCTGTGAAAGTTTAGATCCTCAGTCCTTGAGTACATATCTAAGAGAGTTGGCAGGAGATTTTCATGCCTTTTATAACAAGCATAGGATATATACGGAGGGCAAGGAAAATATTGAGCAGTCACTGTCCAGATATTTTTTAATAGATTCAGTGGGAAAAGTGATAGCTTTAGGTTTGAAAATAATGGGTGTTGTTGCGCCCTCGGAGATGTAACTATGAGCAAGATTTATGACATTGCTGTTTTAGGTTCTGGTCCTGGAGGATATGTTGGGGCACTGCGCGCAGCAACATTGGGATTATCTGTTTGCTTAATTGAAAAGGGGGATTTGGGCGGAGTGTGCTTGAATGCAGGCTGTATACCAACAAAAATCCTATTGAGAAGTGCTCATTTTCTTCATGAGGTCAAAAATGCGTCTGCTCTTGGAATTAAAGTGGATAATGTTGGTTTTGACTTTGATGTCATCATGGGGAGAAAAGAGAAGGTAGTAGATCAATTAAAAAAAGGTATATTGTATTTATTGAAAAAACGCGGTGTAGCTATTGTGACTGGCTCTGGAAAGATTACGAGCTTGAATACAATTGAAGTCCAGGGGCAGACAATAAGATTTAAAAATTGTATTATAGCTGTAGGATCAAAACCCGCTGAGTTGCCAGCTATAAAGTTTAGTGAGAAATCCGGGGTATTCTCAAGTCGAGATATGCTAAAAATAAAGGATATACCAAAAAGTCTCCTGATTATTGGAGGGGGCGTTATCGGTTGTGAATTTGCCGATATATTTAACAGTTTGGGCTGTGATATTACGATTGTAGAATTGACCGATCAGATTCTTCCCAACGAAGATATTGATATTGCCCTCAGCCTTGAAAAAGAATTAAAGAAACGGGGAATTAAAATACTTACCAATACAAAGGTGACTCAGTTAAAGGAACTCAATGCTGGCGGATTTGATATTCAGACGGATGATAAAAAAAATATTATTTGCGAAAAAATTCTTCTGGCAGTAGGCAGAGTTCCTAATGGACTTGATTGCGGATTAGAAGCAGTTGGGATAAAGCATAATAACGGAACTATTGAAGTTAATGCGAGTATGCGAACGAATATTGATAATTTTTATGCCGTGGGTGATGTTCTGGGGAAGACATATCTTGCGCATGTAGCAAGCCATGAGGGGATAGTTGCTGGAGAAAATATTGCAGGTAACCCCTTTAAGATGAATTATGACTTTGTCCCCCGTTGTGTGTATACAAACCCTGAGGTTGCAAGCGTAGGAATGAGTGAAGCAATGGCAGTAGAGAAAAATATTAAAATAAAAGTAGGGAAGTTCCCGCTTTTGGCAAATGGCCGAGCTGCTGTTGAAAATAAGAATCAGGGCATGGTAAAGCTGATAAGCGATAGCGATGACAATATTATAGGAGGTGCCTTGTGTTCATCACTTGCCAGTGAACTTATTCATGAGGTTTGCGTTGCTATGGAATCTGGAATAAAGAGTTCGAAATTCTCTGAAATTATCCATGCTCATCCCACAATATCTGAGTCGATAATGGAAGCAGCAAAGGATATAAACTTAAAAGCGATCCATAAAATCTAAGTTTGAAAAATTATTTTTTACCAAATTGCAAAATCACTCTTGAAAAAAAATCTTTATCATGCTAGTATTAATAGTGTTAGGTAAAATTAAAAATGAACTTTAGGAGGAATTAGCAATGATTGACATTGTGATGCCGGATTTAGGTGAAGAATTTGAAGAAGCAATAATATCTTTTTGGCTAGTTGAAACAGGAGAGCATGTTACTGAAGGCAAGGACATTGTAGAGGTCACAACGGAAAAAGCTACTTTTGGCGTTCCTGCTAGCTGTGCGGGTGTAATAACGGAGATTCTCGCAATTGAAGGGGAAAGTGTGCCGGTAGGAAATATTTTGGCTCGGATAGATGAGGAGGAACGTTGATATGGACGAAATTCTGGAAGTTTTAGAAAATGATGCGCGTATGAGCGCTGAAGAGATTGCTAAATGCTTAAAACAAGATGCCAAGTCTGTTAAGAAAAAAATAAAAAAATATGAGAAAGACGGAGTAATCGTCGGATACAAAACTGTTATTAATAAAGAGATGGTGAGATCTGAGCATCATGTAATCAGGGCCTTGATCGAGGTGAATGTTTTACCTCAAAAAAATCTTGGATTTGATCATATCGCCGAAAGAATATATAAATTTACGGAGGTAACTAGTTGCTCTTTGCTTTCAGGCACCTATGATTTATTGCTTGTTGTTGAAGGCAAGGATATGCAGACAATATCAAATTTTATTGCTGAAAAACTTTCTCCTATGGAAAATGTGAGGGGTACTACGACCCATTTTTTACTTAAAAAATATAAGGAAAACGGAGTTATTCTGAAAACTAAAGAGAGTAATAAACGTATTGCGATATCCTACTAAAAAGGGGCTAGGTTTTAGGGAATAGGGTGTAGGATGAATAATATAATAGATCATATAAAAAAAAGAGACCGCTACTTAATAACTAATTGATTATAAAGTTAATGGCAGAGAAAAATATATAATGAAAAAGACAGGAAATAAAGTGGATACAAGTAATTTAATATCAAGAAAAGTGAAGAAACTTGCCCCCTCAGGTATTAGGGCTTTTTTCGACCTGGTATTGGGGATGGAAGATGTGGTCAGCTTGGGTGTTGGCGAGCCGGATTTTGTAACCCCGTGGAATATTAGAGAAACAGGAATATTCTCTATTGAACAGGGATTTACTTCATATACTTCAAATAAAGGACTTTATAAGCTAAGGTTGATTATTCACCGAATGCTTAAACAGAGTTTTGGTCTAGAGTATTGTGCTCAAGATGAGATGCTTATAACAGTAGGGGTTTCTGAGGCGCTGGATTTGGCTATGCGGGCGATTATTAACCCCGGAGATGAAATTATAGTTCCTGAACCTTGTTATGTTTCGTATGGTCCTGTGGTTGAACTGGCAGGAGGTAACCCGGTTTTTTTGCCGACCAAGCAGAAGGATGGGTTCAAAATTACTCCAAGTATGCTTGACGGAGCCTGCAATAAGAAAACAAAAGCTATACTTCTAAATTATCCGTCTAATCCGACAGGATCAACATATTCTAAAGTTGAGCTTGAAAAGATAAATAAGGTTTGTAAAAAACATAAATTAATTGTTATTAGTGATGAAGTTTACGGTGACCTAACTTATGATTGTGAGCACGTGCCTTATCCTACTCTTAAGGGTGCTAAGGATTATACTCTTTATCTCAATGGACTATCAAAAGCATATGCAATGACCGGATGGCGAATAGGCTATGCCTGCGGGCCTAAACCGATAATTGCGGCGATGACAAAAATACATCAATACACGATTCTTTGTGCAACAATAACCAGTCAAATGGCTGCGTGCGAGGCTTTACATTCTGGGGGCCGTAGCTTGAAAGAAATGAAACGTGAGTACAAGCGTAGGAGAGAATTTATGTATAAGAATCTCAACGAGATGGGACTTATATGTTCAAAACCGCGAGGGGCTTTTTATATATTTGCACAAATTGAAGCATCAGGGATGAATTGTCTGGAATTTGCAAGCAAACTTTTAGAAGAGGAAAAGGTTGCAGTAGTGCCAGGAGTCGCTTTTGGCTTAAGTTATGATAATTATGTGCGCATGTCATATTCAACAGGATATCCTCAGTTGAAAGAGGCGGTAATTAGAATGAAGAAGTTTATGGGGCGACACCAAAAGAATATCAAAAGGAAGTAGAAGGAGGAGTATATGTTTCTTAAGGCCTTAAATAAGATAGGATTTGCTTTAGTCGCGGTTTTTCTCATATTGACAACATGGGCCTATGCTCAGGACGATGAGATATACGGCAGGAGAAAGTCACTGAAGCTTGAAGTAAAAAGCGAAAAAATGATAAATGTTGTCGATAAGCCGGTAGTGATAGAGATAGTTTTAAGGAATATGATTGATGAATCTCTTGAAATAGTTGAACCAGCTATCGATACAAATTCTTTTTTGATTGAGATCACTATGCCGAACGGAAAGAAGGATAAATTACTTGATATTTACGGTTTGAAGCTTAAAACAATCAGGCTTTATCCAAAAAAAAGGCTTAAATTTAAAACGAAATTTATCCCGGAGATTACGGGGCCTTATGATATAGAGGTCAGATATAATGGTTTTGTCGAAGAAAAGCTTGAAGCTGAAATCGTTACTGTTTTTGTAGTTAATTCCTCAGGGGAATAATAAAGCGGTATGGGTGAGTTTCTCTAAAAAATATAAACATTGCTAAAGGCCTTCGCGAAGCTGTTTCTCCGCGTCAACCTCATCACGGTTTACCATTCTTAAGGATTCATTTATTCTGTCTTTGAATTGCGGATTTATGAATGGGATTGCACGTAATTGTTTTAAGATTTGAATTACCATCCTGAAGTACCTGACGATTTCTCCTTCATCAGCTCCGGTTTCAGCTTTTGCAAGAGCTAAAGTCATGCCTTGCGACCAATTTTTAATAGCAATGCCTAAGTTAAAATAAGGTTTTTTACTAAAAGGACGGATTCTGTGGCGTCGTTCTTTTGTTCTGATACCCTTGATTAAAGGTAATACCTTATCCTGAATCGCAAGTATATCAAGAGGCAAAGCAACGTCCATCTGATTTTTCCTCGGTTCAAAGCAAAGCGAAACAAGCACGATGTTCAATTCTACGCATGAGAGACTCTCCAATACTCCGGTGGCAAACAATTCTGTAAGTAATAATTCATAGCCATATACACGGCTGGCGAAAATTCCTTTATAACTTAATTTATGTTTTGAGATATAGTTCATTTCTTTTAAAATCGCAATTTTTGTCTCCAACAACGCCAATGCATTTTTGCGAGTTTTCTTCTTGGATTGGAAGTAGTGTAAACTCTGAGGATAAACATTATATAATTTCTCCTGCCATTTAGCATATAGGTGCAGGAGGCTTGCATAAGAAAGATTGAATTGACTGTTTATAGGTTCAGGGTCGGAAAAAATAATATTTTTTACCTGGTTGAATTCAATCCTATGTGGATTTATTCTTGAATAAACAAAGCCTTCGCTATCGATACCACGGCGCCCGGCACGACCAGCCATTTGATAATAATCCCTGCACTGCAAAGGACCGTAATGAGTCCCGTGGAATTTTCTTAGCTCATCAAAGACAACAGTCTTTGCAGGCATGTTAATCCCCAATGCAAATGTTTCTGTGGTGAAAATAAGTTTAATGAGCCTACTAGTAAACAATTGTTCGATTACTTCCTTAAGGCTAGGCAAAAGTCCTGCGTGATGGTAAGCGATGCCATTTTCAATTAAGGGCCATAATTTTAAAGCTGATGCTTCATTTTTTAAATCGAATTTCTCCAAAAGTCCTTTAAACATAGACGTAAGTTTTTGTTTTTCATCTGGGTTCACAAAATTAATGCAATTTGCTTCAAATGCAAGTTCTGCACAGCGCTTGCGGCTGAAAGAAAAATAAATTATCGGAGTTTTATCGGTTTCATTAAGGTTCTTTAGAAAATCCAGTACTTTATTGGAAGGCGGCCTCTTTTTGTGTTTTTCCCATCTTGAAGATTTGTGATTTTTCCCCAGATAAACATTTTTCCTCAACTGGTTTATGCTAGAAAATATCCTGTTGTGCGATTGAAAAAGGTGATGTAAGGGCACAGGTCGCTTTTTCTCAATAACTGTTTCTATAGGATGTTTATGAATACTTCTTGCCCAGTTGGCGATTTGATTTGAATTGGGAATTGTCGCACTCAGTGCTAAAATTCGCATATGAGGGGGGCAGAATATTATAGATTCCTCCCAGACTGTGCCGCGTTCGTAATCATCAATATAATGGACCTCATCAAAAATTATCCAGGACATATTTTTAAGCCTTGATGGATTCTCAAAAAGTGTGTTGCGGAATATCTCAGTAGTCATGATCAAAACAGGGGCATTTGCGTTTATACTCACATCACCTGTAAGTATACCGATATGCTTGCCGTAAATATGGCCAAAATCACGGAATTTTTGATTTGATAAGGATTTAATAGGTGAGGTGTAAATAACACCCTCATTGTTTTCAATGCATTTCTTTATAACATGCTCAGCAATTGCCGTTTTTCCAGCTCCCGTTGGGGCGCAGACTATTACGGAATTGCCGCACTCTGTTGAGCTTATGGCTTTTTTCTGAAAGGTATCATATTTCATAGTATATGCAATTATAGAACAAAGAAGGGGGCAAAACAATAAATTATTATTATTATT
>JAGLQQ010000170.1 GCA_023136735.1 Candidatus Omnitrophota bacterium
GCTGACGGCGGTGATGTTGAGCTGGTTGAGGTTACAGATGCTGGCATAGTAAAAGTACGATTGAAGGGAGCATGCGGCAGCTGTCCAATGTCTCAAATGACCTTGAAAATGGGAATTGAAAAAAGAATCAAGGAAGCAATGCCTTCAATAAAAGAAGTTGTCGCGGTTTAACCTGATCATTGATTAAAGCAAGGAATGTATAGTGGCAAAACTGGTTCGTTTTGGAGTCTCTGTTGACGCAGAGTTGCTGGATGATTTTGATGAACTAATAGTAGAGCATAAATATTCAAATCGTTCTCAAGCTATAGCGGTGCTTATGCGCAATAAGCTAATTGAGCGTAACCAGCTCAAGAAAAATGTGAGTATTGTTGCAATTATTAGCCTAGTCTATAATCATCATAAAAGAGAGCTGGTTAATAAGGTTATGGATGTTCAGCATGATTTCCAAAAGGTTATTATCTCCAGTCAACATATACATCTTGATCATGATAACTGCTTGGAAATTATAGCCTGCAGAGGCAAGAACAGCATTATTCTTGAGTTGTTTCGTGTTTTAGGTGCAATAAAAGGGATTAAACATTCTTTGTCGATGACAACTAGCGGCAAATAACCGGCTGAAATTACTAGCACAGGTATTAAATCCAGAATTCATTTTTTTGATGAAATTAGCAGGTAGATCTCTTGAAATTTCTCTTGACAAGATAAAATCAGATATGTTAGACTTGCTTAACAAATAAAGGGAAGAATAAATTTTTGGAGTTTTTGAACGGGTATGAAGAGAAATGAAAGTAAAAAGCTAACTTCGAATATGGAAGATTATCTGGAGGCTATCGCGGCCCTTAAAAAGAAAAAAGGTGTAGTCAGGGTTAGAGATATCAGTTGCTTGATGGATGTGAAGACTCCCAGCGTTACCGCGGCTCTGAGCACTCTTTCTGAGAAGGGACTTGTTCTTCATGAGAGGTATGGTTATGTTGAAGTTACTTCTGAAGGAGAAAGGTTGGCTCGAGGCGTTCAAGGACGGCACGATATGCTGCTTGAATTTCTAACTAAAATTTTAAATATTGCTCCCAAGATAGCTGCCGAAGATGCTTGTAAAATGGAACATTCCATAAGTCCTCAAACTTTCCAGAAGCTAACAAAATTTATAAAATTTGTGGAAACTTGTCCTGACGGCGATAGGCCTGATTGGCTAAAAGGGTTTGATTATTATTATAAAACAGGCAAGCGATTAAAATGCAAGACAAGAGTGACAAAACAAAAAAATAATACCGTAGACTAAAATTTTTTAATTTAAAAGTTAGCCATGCCTAACAAAGTTTACCCTGGCAAATAAGAACAAAGTATGCGATACAAGTAAACAGTTATTTAGCAAGTAAAAGGAAGCTTGCTAAATAAATACGGAGACAGATGTGAAGGTATCTATTGCACCCTTAGCGGTGATTTCTTGTGGTAAAAAAGTAAAGATTGTTTCCATTGTTGGCGGAAGGGGAGTAAGAGAGCATTTGCTTGATGTGGGGTTAAATGTGGGCGTGGAACTTGAAGTGCTTGGACAAGGGGGCTCCGGGCCGTTTCTTATTGCGGTTAAAGAAACGCGATTAGCGATTGGGCAAGGAGTAGCTCGGAAAATTATGGTTTCTCAGGAATAATTAAAAGGAAGTAGAAGATAATGACTTTAGATGAGGTGAAAATCGGGGGGGAATGTAGTGTTGAGGATGTGTTTGCAGATGGCGCTTTAGGACAGCGTCTGCTTGATATGGGATTTGTTCCCGGAACACGGATAAAAATAATCCGCAATGCTCCTTTAGTAGATCCGGTTGAAATTTTTATAAAAGGATATTTTTTAAGCTTGCGTCATGCTGAGGCAAAAACCGTTGAGGTAGTTTTGTTATGAGTGAAAAATTTAAAGAAATACTGGTTGCGGTGGCGGGTCAGCCTAATTCAGGCAAGTCTACTATTTTTAATCTCCTTACCGGCGCCAGGCAACACGTAGCAAATTATCCCGGCGTAACGGTTGAGAAAAAAATCGGCTCTTTCCGTTTAAATGGAGATAAGGTAGTAGTAGTTGATTTACCAGGGACATACAGCCTTACTTCTTACACCCAGGAAGAGCGCATAGCAAGGGATTTTCTTCTTCTTGAGAGGCCTGAGGTTGTGGTTGATGTAGTGGATGCCTCTAATTTGGAGAGGAATCTCTATTTAACATTTCAGCTTATTGAAATGGGATTACCTTTAGTGCTTGATTTAAATATGGTAGATGTAGCCGGCAGACGCGGTTTTGAAATCAATGTAAAAGAACTTTCCCTGCAACTTGCCATTCCCGTAGTGTCTACAATCGGTAATAGAGGTAAAGGAAAGAATGAGCTTCGTCAGACAATACATTCTACCTATAGAAATAAACAGAAATTCACCTCTATTCGTCTTGATTATGGAGAAAACCTGGAGTTAATTCTGATGTCACTGGAAAAAGAGTTGTCGCAAGATCCGCGGCTTACGGAGCATTATTCCAGCCGATGGCTTGCTGTGAGATTGCTGGAGGGTGATAGTGAAGTTCAGAGATTGGTACGGCAGCAATCCCAAAAAGCTGAATATATTTTAAATAAGGTTAAACAGCAAAGAAAACATTTTATCGCGAAACATAAAAAAGCTCCTGAAAAAATAATTGCCCAGCAACGCTATCGTGCCGCTGGAAAAATTGTAGAAAAATGTGTTAAACGGACAAATGCAATATCTAAAACATTAACCGATAGGATTGACAAGATTGTTTGTGATAGATTTTTGGGCCCGATTATTTTGGCGGCGATAATATACGGGATGTATCAGTTGGCTATAGTTCAGGGTTATAAATTGACAGAGTATACATGGCCTTTGTTAGCAGGATTCAGGAATTTTGTTGCTTTATTTCTTCCTTCTGAAGGATTTATTTGTGATCCTATCTTGCGTGCGATGCCTTTAGGGGTTATCGATGGAGTTATAGCAGTATTAAACTATGTGCCTATTTTTGTGATTTTATTTGCCTTGATAGCTATTCTTGAAGACACAGGCTATATGGCTCGTATGGCCTTTATTTTAGATAGGGTTTTCAGATGTTTTGGTCTCCACGGACATTCGGTTTTACCTCTTATTTTGGGCGGAGTATGTGTTGGCGGATGTGCTATCCCAGGGGTAATGGCTTGCCGCGGCATAAAAGATGAGAAGGCCAGAATGGCGACTATTTTAATAGTACCGCTTATGAATTGTATGGCAAAGATTCCTTTATATGTGCTTCTTATCGGGATGTTTTTTGCAAAACAAAAAGCGCTTATGATGTTTTTTATCAGCACGATTACTATTATAATAGCCTTGGCCGCAGCTAAAATTTTAAACCTTACAGTGCTTAGGAAGAAAGAGAGCGCGCCTTTTATTTTAGAGATGCCTGCTTATCACTTGCCTACATTTGGCGGTGTTATGCGTCGTTGTGTTGAACGGGTATGGCTTTTTGTCAAAAAGATTATAACTGTGGTTATTGTTGTTGCTGCTATTGTTTATGCTCTTATCAGCTATCCTGGGTTAAATAAGGATAGAACTGTCTATTATGAAAGTCAGGCAAACCAGGCAATTCAGATTTTCTATAAAAAGATAGGGGATGATAATTTATATACCAAGCTTGTAGCTGAGTCTCAATTGATGAAGTTTACAACGTATTGGGAGGATTATAAAAAGGCCAAAATAGGAGTTAAAACAAAGCAGGCAAAAGAAACTATCGGTCAAAAGTTTTTTAATAAAAACCCTGATTTTTTTAAGATTGTCAAAAGAGGTAAATACGAGCTCGAAGGAAAGAAGATAGTGGATAAAGATGCCGCAAAGGTTGAGAAAGCTTACAAAAAGCTATCTAAAACAAGGAAGAAACTTCGAAGAGAAAAAAGGGAAGAAACTATTGCGTCAAGTTATTTAGGAAGAGCGGGACATTTTTTGGAGCCGGTTACTAAATTTGCAGGATTTAACTGGCGGGTAAATATTGCTCTCTTGAGCTCTTTTGCTGCCAAGGAAAGCAGTGTGGCAACTCTGGGAAGTATTTATCAATCTTCATCAGAGGAGAAAGAAGCGAGGCTTGAGGAAAGAATAAAGCAAACAGAGCAAGGCTGGACTCCTCTGCATGCCTTAGGGCTAATATTGTTTATGGCAATGTATCCTCCCTGTATACCTACTCTTTTTATGATTAAATTAGAAGCCGCTAGTTTAAAATGGATGCTTTTTGCTGCTGTTTATCCCATTATTCTTGGATTTGTAATGGCAGTTCTTGTTTTTAGCGGAGGAAATTTATTAGGCTTTAGCGGATTACAGGCAATGGTTGTTTTTTATATTATAGCGATAGCTGTTACTACAGTAATGGCTTTTATTAAAAGAAGAACGGAATTGACATAGGAAGGGGGTGAGATAATGAGGAAAATATTGAGTATGCTGGTAATCTTTATGGCGTTGGGGTTTTTTTTGACTTCGCGGGCGCTATGTCATACTCCGCTTTGCTCTTGTTACGATAATGGTGATGAGACAATAACCTGTGAAGGAGGGTTTTCTGATGGATCCTCGGCTGCCGGGACAGCGATAAAGGTTGTAAATAAAAACGGTGAAGTCATAAGCGTTAAAGATGAAGATGGCAAAACTGTTTTTTTGGAGGGAAAAATGGATGAGGATAGTGAGTTTACCTTTATTAAGCCGCAAAAGGCCTATAAAGTTGTTTTTGATGCCGGGCCTGGTCATGCGGTTGAAATAGACGGGGATGAGATAACTGAGTAAACCCCGTTAGAGATTAAAAAGGAAAGTTATGTTTTACACGTATGTAATTCAGAGTAAGCGAGATAGCAAGTGGTACACTGGTTATACTGAGAGTCTTATCCTATATAATAAGACTACGGGATAAATCTCTAACGGGGTAAAATTTTTTAAACTAAAAGTTAGATGCTTCTAACAATTGAAAGAGAGGATAAAGATGAAGAAAAAACTATTAACGTTGTTGATATCATTAGCTGTCATTTTGACATTAAGCGTTCCTGCTTTTGCGCATTTTCAGACGATTTACACAGAGGAAAGTGCCTTAGAAAAAGGAAAGGAAATTAATCTTAAGTTAGTGTTTACACATCCATTTGAAGCAGGGCATACGATGGATATCGGAAAAGATGAGAAAGGCGTTATCCATCCGCCGAAGTTATTTGGTGTTATGCGTAAAGGGAAGAAAAAGGATTTGTTGAGCACTCTTAAGCCCATTGATTTCACAAGCCTAAGTAATACAGGGAAGGCTTTTGAGGCTACTTATAAACTTCGGGGTATGGGTGATTATGTTTTTTATTTTGATCCTGCTCCGTACTATGAGGGTTCTGAAGATATCTATATTGAGCATGTTACAAAAATGATAGTTAATGTAGCAGGTGCGCCAACTGATTGGGATGCAGAACTAGGCTTGCCGGTTGAGATTGTTCCCCTGGATAAACCATATGCTTTGTGGACCGGGAATGTTTTTCGCGGCGTTGTTAAATGTAATGGAAAGCCGGTGCCCGGTATAGAGATAGAGGTTGAGTATATGAATCATGATATTTGTGATAATGCTTTTGTAAAAAGAGAAAAAGCTAAGGCTCCTCAGGATGCGTTTATTACTCAGACGATTAAGGCAGATTCAAACGGTGTTTTTACTTTTGGTATTCCAAAGGCTGGATGGTGGGGTTTTGCTGCTTTAGGCGCAGGCGGTGACCGCACATATAAAGGTAAAGAACTTTCCTTAGATGCTGTGATTTGGGTGCAGGCAAAGGATATGAAATAGTTTTTATGAATAAAAACAGATGGAAGGAGGTGGATAATTATGGGACTTTTAAAAGAAGATATATTACATCTAAAAAAAGATATGGATGCTTTTGCTGTATCCGCAAACAATGAGAGGTCTAAAATGAGATTTAAAACAGTGTTTATAGGTTTGATGTTGTTAAGTATGATTTTTGTTTTTGGTAATGATGGCTTTGCTCAAAACATACGTGATTTAGAGGCAAGAATAGAAAGATTAGAACATGCACAGGAGGAGGCTAATATGCTGGACGGCCTTAATCTTGGTGTAGGTGCGACCTTCGTAATTCAGGGTACAAGCAATGCCAATGGCAGTAGTATCGGTTATAAAGGCAATGATACAACTGATGCTGCGTATTCTATGGATCTGGAGCTTGAAAAAGAATTCGATAATGGCGGTATGGGATTTGTGCATTTTGAGACTGGGCAGAGTGATGGCGTGACCGATGATTTAGAAGTTTTTTCCAACGTGAACGCGGATGCGGATGCTTCCGGAGGAATCCTCACCTTAACTGAAATCTGGTACGAGCAGAATTTTGATGATAATCTATTGCTTACTTTTGGAAAGATTAATCTGAGCGCCTATATTGACAATAATGAATATGCTAATGATGAATGCAGTCAGTTTTTGAGCAGCATATTTAAAAATTCTCCGGTAATTGAATTCCCGGATAATACGATTGGCATCCGCAGCTGCATTGCGTTTACGCAAATGGTGGATGTTGAATTAGCGGTGTTGGACGGAGATGCTGATTTTCAGCAGATTGGGGATCACCCTTTTCTCGCTGCCCAAATCACAGTTAAACCGCAGTTAATAAATAGAAACGGAAATTATCGTCTTCTGTTTTGGTTGAACGAGGCCCCACATACAAAATGGAACGATGCTGGTAAGACCAAGGAATCAGCCAGCGGGTTTGGTATAAGCTGTGATCAGGAATTAGTTGATAATATCGGCGCGTTTTTGCGTGCAGGCTGGCAGAGCGATGATGCGGCATTAGATACCACTGCCTTTTCTTTAGAAAGTTCCTATAGCGCCGGCCTACAGTTTGGGGGAGGCCTCTGGGGCAGAGATGATGATGTCTTAGGCATGGCTTACGGTATAATCAACCCTTCGGATGAGTATAAAAAGGCCGGATCTTTACAGGCAAAAACGGAAAATCATTTTGAAGTATATTACAATTATAAACTTAATGATAACGTAGCGATAACACCGGATATTCAGGTTATCGGGAATCCTTATGGCAAAGATGCGGCCAATGGGACATCGTCCATTATTGTTGCTGGTATACGTATGCAGCTGGATTTTTAAAGGAATTAAAAAATAGCGATATGTTTATTGAAAAAATTTATCCCCTCAGCAGTCCTGCCTGGACAGGGCTGCTGGCGGGATTTTCTGCTTTGCCTGCCCTTAACCCGCATATTTCATGCTTCGTTGAGAATGAATGAGGGCACTGTTGCAAAACGCATATCTGAAGCGTTATTCGCTCACTCGCTTGTGCGGCGTACGACGAGTACGCCTCCCCCGTGGAAATCAAAGATTTCCTGGGGCTGGATCCTTAGAATTTCTCTGAAATTCCTAAGGGCGCGTTTGTTCACGAATGCCTTTCATCTGCACATTTTGCAACAGCGCCATGTAGCTATAATCCGATGTTTTTTTAGAAGAGATACCGCGTAAAAAACAAATTGGTCAAAAAAAAGATGAAACTTTTGTTTTTGGCCAATTTGTTTAATAAGTACGTTTTCGGAAATACTTGCTATCTAAGGAGAGATTTGTTAGAATCACATAGGTGAATTATGTCTAAAAAGCGTGGAATTTTACTTAGTTTTGAGGGAATTGAAGGCACTGGTAAGAGCACTCAAACCAGGCGTTTATGCAAGTATTTAAAAGATAAGGGCATAAGTTACACTCTTTTGCGGGAGCCGGGATCTTCTGTAATAGGGGAGCAAATACGGGATATTTTGCTTTTTAGCAAAGGAAAGCTTAGCTATTTTGCGGAAACACTGCTTTTTATTGTCGCCCGTGACCAATTAAGAAGACAAAAGATCGAGACTGCGCTTGAAAAAAAAGATGTAGTTATCCTTGATCGTTATGCAGATGCGACAATTGCTTACCAGGGTTATGGCTCAGGCGTGGATATTAACCTTATAAATGATTTAAATAATCGGGCGATGGGTGACGCTATTGCAGATGTGACTATTTTATTTGATGTGGACCCCCCGATCGGACTTGTGCGCTCCGGCAGGAATGACCGTTTTGAGAAAAGAAAAATGGATTTTCATGAAAGAGTACGAAGGGGATATCTGAAGATTGCTAAAGCAAACCCGAAAAGAATAAAAATCATTAATGCAAGTGAAGATGTGGCAAGCATTCAAGATAAGGTAAGGGAGATATTTTTAAGTGTGTTTAAGCCTAGAAAAGTCAGACAGCATTGATGTTTGTGCAACAGAGTTGATAAGAGGAATTCAATCTGGATCTTTTTTAATAGAGGGGCCGGATAAGGAGAAAATTCTCAAAAAAGTCTTGGAGACGGTCAAGGGGCTATTCTGCTCAGTTGTTCAAGAGAGCACGGGGTATTGCCAATCATGCAGTGATTGCCAAATGCTTGCTAAAGGGAGTCATCCTGATCTTTATTGGATTAGGGCCGGGGCTGGATCTTCAGTAATAAAAATAGAAGATATCCGCCTGCTCAAAGAACGCGTTAGCGTAAAGCCTTTTCAAGCAAAAAGCAAAATATTTATTATAGAGAAGGCTGAGCGCTTGAATGTGTCCGCAGCAAATGCTT
This sequence comes from Candidatus Omnitrophota bacterium, assembly GCA_023136735.1. Classification (GTDB taxonomy): domain Bacteria; phylum Omnitrophota; class Gorgyraeia; order B26-G9; family B26-G9; genus JAGLQQ01. Next base: position 8,592 of record JAGLQQ010000170.1, read on the forward strand.
TATTGAAAACACTTGAGGAGCCGCCTCAAGGTGTGGTGTTGATTCTGGTTACTGCTAGTGCAAGTCAGTTGCTCCCTACTGTTGTATCACGTTGTGCCCGGATTCGATTTTCTCAAGATGCGGGGGGCAGCGATGCTGATTTTGAAGAAAGAGATTCTCTAGTTGAAGTATTTTTTGATAAGAACGACCCAGGCGCGCAAAGGAAATTATATGAGGAACTTGGCAGCATAGAAAGAAAACAGGTGGTGGATGTTCTGACCGAATTGGTTTGTGTGTTTCGGGATATGCTGATGATCAAACTAGAGGCCGAAGCCGTAAATTTCATGAGCAGACAGCCCCCACAAACGCTTAGGGGATTCTCTCAGAATTTTTCTATTGCTGACATCGAGATGCTTATAGATGAAGTATTACGCGCAAAATACTATGTTAACGGTAATGCAAACACAAAACTATCTATGGATTTACTGATTAAAACTATTAACAAAAGCAGTTCTTAGCCATAGATTTTATTGAGGTGATAAAATGAAGATTATTGAAGTTAGGTTGCGAAAACACGGCAAGATCACAAATTTTAATACAAATAATATTGAAGTTAAGCCGCATGATACTGTTATTGTTGAGTCTGAACGCGGTATTGATTATGGAAGCGTTATCTCTTATGTCGAGCGTGCGGCTGTTGAAAAAATAAAAGGTGCTAGTAAGCTGGTAATTAGGATAGCTGTACCTGCTGATTTAGAGCAAATCGTAAAAAACCAGAAAGAGATAAAAACCGTTTTTGCAACAGCTCAGAGAAAGATGCAAGAACGCAAACTGTTGATGAAGTTGGTTGAGGCTGAGTACTCATTTGACCGCAGTAAGGTCATATTCTATTTTACTGCTGAAGGACGTATTGATTTTAGGGAGCTTGTTCGAGATCTAGCCCATCTTTTTAAAGCCAGAATAGAACTTAAGCAGATAGGGGTGCGCGATGAGGTTAAAATGTTCGGGGGCTATGGTGCTTGCGGCAGAAACCTTTGCTGTGCGTCTTTTTTGAAAGACTTTGAGCCGGTTACAATTCGCATGGCCAAACAGCAGAACATGCCCTTGAATCCAGAAAAAATCTCTGGCGTTTGCGGACGGCTTATGTGCTGTCTGGGGTATGAATACCATACATATAAAGAGTTCTCCAAATGTCTGCCTAAAGAGGGACAGTATATTGAAACTCCGGAAGGCCGAGGCAGAGTTATTGCGGTACATACTCTTAAGCAGACGGTAGAAGTTGAGCTTGAAGATGAGAGAAAAATGGAGATTTCATTAAAAGAAAGCTGTAAGAAGAAACATGGAAAAAGAAAATAAGTTTTATATAACAACTGCAATAGATTACCCCTCAGGTTCGCCGCATATCGGACATGCTTACGAGAAGGTCTTAGCAGATGTAATAGCCAGGTGGCATAGACTCAAAGGCAAAGAGGTTGTTTTCTGCACTGGAACCGATGAGCACGGGCAGAAGATAGAGAAGTATGCTTTGCGTGATAATAAAACTCCGCATGATTTTGTCAATGAGAAGACCGCAGAATTTTTAAAGCTTTGCAAGTTGCTTAATATTTCAAATGATGATTTTATCCGCACCACAGAACAAAGACATATTAAAGTTGCGCTTAGTCTGCTTGAAAAAGCAAAGCAAAAAGGAGATATCTATAAGGACAAATACGAAGGGTTTTATTGTGTCGACTGCGAAGCTTTTTATATTGAGCGCGATCTTACCCAGGGGAATTGTCCGGTTCATGGCAAAAAAGCGGATTGGATAGAGGAAATTGGTTATTTTTTTAAAATGAGTAAATATGCTGAAGCGGTTTTAGCGCATATCGAAAAAAATGAAGATTTTATTTTTCCAAGAACGCGTCGCAATGAAATAATAAATAGGATAAAAGAAGGGGTTCGGGACTTAAGCGTATCTCGGACTAATTTTACCTGGGGGATCCCATGGCCCGGTGATGAAAACCATGTGATCTTTGTTTGGTTTGACGCATTAATAAATTACGTTTCTGCGGCCGGATATCCCGATAGTGAACGTTTTAAGACATTCTGGCCGGCTGATGTTCATATGATTGGCAAGGATATTCTCTGGTTTCATACCATGGTTTGGATGTCTATTCTTATGTCTGCTGATATTGAACTGCCTAAATCTATTTTTGTGCACGGGTTTATTAATCTGGGAGGAGAAAAGATATCAAAAAGCTCAGGCGCGACAGTAGACCCCGCGGAACTAGTAGAAAAGTACTCCGCTGATTGCCTGCGCTATTTTCTGCTGCGTGAATTTTCTTTTGCAGAGGGCGGCAATTTTTCTGAAGAAGCGCTTATTAGACGTATTAACAGTGACCTGGCTAATGATCTTGGTAATCTTGTTTACAGATCTTTGAGTATGGTAGAAAAGTATTTTCAAGGCAATCTTCCTCAGGCTTATGCTTTAACCAGAGGGAGTCAATTGCTTGTAATGGCTGAAGCATTGAGCGATGAGGTGGATAAGCAGATGAGTGAATATAATTTCTCTGGAAGCCTCGCTAAGATATGGGAAGTAATAAATGCAGCCAATAAATTTATTGAAGATACAAAACCATGGGTTTTGTTTAAAGAAAAAAAAGAAGAGGAGTTAAAGGACTTTATTTTTGTGCTGGGGAAGGTGATAAAGAATGTGGGGATAAACCTATTTCCTTTTATGCCTGAAACCTCAGCGGCAATCAATGAACAGTGGGGTGTTGATAAAATTAATAAAGGTAAGCCATTGTTTCCAAGGATTGAAAATGCTGATTGATACTCATTGCCATCTTGATTTTGAACAGTTTAACGCGGACCGGCAGGAAGTTATAAACCGCGCACGAGAACAGGGGATAGGTTATATCGTAAATGTTGCCGCGGATTTAAACGGCGCCTTAGCGTCGATTAAACTGGCAGCAGAGTATGACTTTATATTTGCTGCTGCTGGAATTCATCCTCATTATGTGCAGAAAGCAGATGAGAATGAGCTTAAGCGTCTAAGAGAGATCGCTGGGGATGAAAAAGTGATTGCTCTTGGTGAAATTGGGCTGGATTATTATAATCATACTACCGGAGGGCTCCTTAGCGACAGAAAAATAAAATCAAGGCAGCAGGAACTATTATGCGCTTTTATTGAAATAGCCAAGGAAAAAGATCTGCCGATTATTTTTCACTGTCGAGATGCCCATGATGACTTGCTGTCAATATTAAAAGATAATTTAAAAGGCCGGACAAAAGCAGTGGTGCATTGTTTTTCAGGAAATAAAAAGTTTTTGAGAAACTGTTTGGATTTAGGTTACAAAGTATCCTTTACAGGGAACATTACTTATAAAAAAGCTGATAACCTTAGGGATCTTGTCACTTATGTCCCGCTTGAAGATATGTTTCTTGAAACAGATGCGCCGTTTCTCACTCCCCAGGCAAAAAGAGGCAAGCGCAATGAGCCTTCATATGTCCAATATGTCGCGAGGGAGGTTGCCAGGATAAAAAATGTGCCAGAGGAAAAAGTGGCGGATATTACCACGCAAAGCGCGCGGTTATTCTTTAATATTTAATTTATAAGGGTCATTCTTAATTAAGTTGAGTAGATTACTATAACTTAATGATTTG